>CAZKGB010000001.1:0-2935 GCA_964551935.1 uncultured Lentimicrobiaceae bacterium
TAAAAAATTACGACCTTACCATTACCGAAATCGACAAGCTTACCGGACCGGTTATCGGTAGGGCTAAATCGGCAACATTCCGTACCGCTGATGTGGTAGGACTTGATACGCTGGTTCATGTTGCCAACAACATCAAAGCCGAAACCAGCGACGAAGCCAACGACCTGTTTACCATTCCCGATTACCTGCAAAAGATGCTGGACAATGGTTGGCTCGGCTCAAAAACCAAACAGGGATTCTTTAAAAAAGTAGTTGAAAACGGAAAGAAAAAGTTTCTGACTCTCGATTTCAACACCTTAGAGTATAAAGAAGACCCAAAACCAAAATTTTCAGTTTTTGAAAAAACAAAAGGCATTGATGATCTGCGTAAACGCATGCCTATCCTAATGGCCGACAAAGGCAAAGCGGGAGAATTTTACAGAGCATCGTTTTACAGTCTTTTCCAGTTTGTTTCAAACCGTATTCCTGAAATTACCGAAGATATTTATAAAGTTGATGATGCGTTGCAAGCCGGCTTTGGATGGAAACTTGGTCCATTCGAAAATTGGGATGCCGTAGGCGTAGCCGAAACCGTTAAAGCCATGGAAGAGGCCGGAAAAAAACCGGCTCAATGGATTTACGATATGCTTGATGCCGGCATCACCTCTTTTTATAAGGTGGAGAACGGAAAAAAATTCTACTACAACGTAAAAACAAAATCGTATTCTGAAATCCCCGGACAGGATGAAGTCCTTTCGCTGGAAGTCCTTCGCCCCACCAACGTGGTTTGGGAAAACAACGATGTAACTATTTTTGATATTGGTGATGGCGTTCTGAATATCGAATTTCACACCAAAATGAATACCATCGGACAAGGAGTCTTAGAAGGTCTTAACAAAGGAATGGACATGGCTGAAGCCGATTACAAGGCTGTAGTTATTTCCAATGAAGGAGAACATTTTTCAGCCGGTGCCAACGTGGGCATGATTTATATGCTGGCAGTTGAACAAGAGTGGGAAGAGCTGGATATGGCCGTTCAATGGTTCCAGAAAACCACCATGCGGTTAAGGTATTCTTCGGTTCCTGTTATTGCTGCCCCTCATGGTATGGCACTTGGTGGCGGTTGCGAAATTTGTATGCACAGCGATAAAGTAGTTGCTCATGCCGAAACCTACATGGGGTTGGTTGAGTTTGGTGTAGGCTTGATTCCGGGAGGTGGAGGAACCAAAGAGTTTGCCCTTCGTTTAGGGGATGAACTTAAACAAGGTGATATCCGCACCAATGCTTTTCTTAATCGTTATCTGAGCATCGGCCAGGCAAAGGTTTCCACTTCTGCTTACGAAGCCTTCGATTTGGGTTACATGCGTCCCGGTCAGGATGAAGTGGTAGTCAGCCGTAAACATCAGTTGGCGTATGCTAAAAAAGTGGCTCTTCAAATGGCTGAAAAAGGTTATTCACAACCGGCTCCCCGCAACGATATCCGCGTTCTCGGAAAAGAAGCCATGGGTATGGTTTATGTGGGTGCTGATGGTTTTACCGTAGGCCATTATATGTCGGAACACGACAAACTGATTGCTGAAAAAATGGGTTACGTAATGGCCGGAGGCGAAATTTCGCAGCCACTGACTCAGGTAACTGAACAATACCTTTTGGATTTAGAGCGCCGAGCATTTCTTGAACTCTGTATGCAGCGCAAAACGCTGGAACGTATCCAGAGCCTGATTACCAAAGGTAAAATCCTTAGAAACTAACCTTCAGATTGTTTAACCAAAGTAAAAAATAAAATTATGAATGCATATATAGTAGGTGGATATCGTTCAGCCATAGGTAAAGCTCCCAAAGGTACTTTACGCTTTACCCGTCCTGATGACATTGCAGCAACCGTTATCAGACGATTATTGGATGATTTTCCACAAATAGAAAAATCGGAAATCGACGACATTGTTGTTGGTAATGCTTTTCCTGAAGCTGAATCAGGAATGAACATGGGCCGTCTTTTATCGTTGATGTCGTTGGATACCGTGGATGTTCCCGGTTCAACCATTAACCGTTTTTGTTCATCAGGTATCGAATCTATTGCCATTGCATCGGCAAAAGTGTCGGCCGGTATTGCCGATGTTATTATTGCCGGAGGTGCCGAAACCATGTCGATGATTAACATGGGTGGATGGCGTTTGGTTCCTAATCCCGATGTGGCCAAAACAAACCCGGATTGGTATTTGAGTATGGGCTTAACTTCGGAAATGGTGGCTCGCGAGTACAACCTCAAACGCGAAGAACTTGATGAGTTTGCCGTTAAATCGTACAACAAAGCTCTCAACGCCATCGACCAGGGATATTTTAAAGATCAGATTGTTCCCATCACGGTAAAAGAGAACTATTTTGACGGTAAAAAGATGAAAACCCGTGAAAAAATATTTGATACGGATGAAGGCCCGCGCAGAGGTACAACCCTTGAAGGGTTATCAAAATTAAGGCCTGCTTTTGCAGTCGACGGTGTTTCCACTGCCGGTAACTCGTCTCAAATGTCGGATGGTGCGGGATTTGTTTTGGTAGTTTCCGAAGCAGCCCTTAAACGCTATAACCTGACTCCGATTGCCCGTTTGGTCGACTATCAGGTAGCCGGTGTTGAACCCTATAAAATGGGGATTGGCCCGACGAAAGCCATTCCAAAAGTGTTAAAACATGCCGGAATGAAACTGGATGATATGGATTTAATTGAACTCAACGAAGCCTTTGCAACCCAGAGTCTGGTTGTCATTCGTGAGTTGGGGTTAAACCCTGATATCGTTAATGTGAATGGTGGTGCCATTGCGCTGGGTCACCCATTGGGAGCTACCGGCGCTAAATTAACCGTTCAAATCCTCAACGAGCTGAAACGCCGAAACAAAAAATACGGGATGGTTACCATGTGTATCGGAACCGGGCAAGGAGCCGCGGGGATTTATGAAATGCT
>CAZKGB010000001.1:3035-9956 GCA_964551935.1 uncultured Lentimicrobiaceae bacterium
ATGTCAGAAAACAAAACATTAAAAGGCGGCGAATTCCTGATTAAGGAAACCAAAGCCCAGGATATTTTTATCCCCGAAGAATTTAACGAAGAACAGCAAATGATGGCACAAACCTGCCGCGATTTTACCGAAACACAGGTATTGCCCAATATCGAAAAATTAGAACATCACGATCATGAGTTGTTAACAAAATTATTAAAAGATGCCGGCGAAATGGGTCTTTTAGGCGTTTCTCTTCCGGAAGAGTATGAAGGCTTTGGCCAAAATTTTGTTACCTCTATGCTCACTGTTGAAGAGATGGGAAAAGGGTTTAGTTTTGCCGTTGCCTACTCGGCTCATACCGGTATAGGCACTCTGCCTATTTACTATTTCGGAACCGAAGAACAAAAACAAAAATACTTGCCAAAATTGGCAACCGGTGAATATATAGGAGCTTATGCCCTTACCGAACCTACTGCCGGTTCCGACCCCAACAACGGTAAAACCAAAGCCGTTTTAACCGAAGATGGAAAACATTATATCCTTAACGGTGATAAAATGTGGATTACCAACGCAGGAGTAGCCGACCTGTTTATTGTTTTTGCTAAAATTGAAGGCGACAAAAACCTGAGTGCTTTTATTTTGGAACGCAACACACCCGGTTTTACCATTGGCGAGGAAGAAGATAAAATGGGAATCCGCGGCTCTTCCACCACACAAATATTCTTCGATAATGTAAAAATTCCTGTTGAAAATTTGTTGGGCAAACAAAATGAAGGCTTTAAAATCGCACTCTATATTTTAAATCTGGGACGTATTAAATTAGCCGGAGCTTGTGCAGGAGCCGCAAAATCTACCATTGATATTTCGGTTCAGTATGCCAACGAACGGAAGCAGTTTGGCACCACCATCACCAATTTTGGAGCCATCAAATACAAACTGGCCGAAATGGTTATCCGTACGTTTGCCAACGAATCGCTAACCTATCGCGCCAGCCAAAATATCGACGATGCTATTGAAGCGTTGGTTGCCGGTGGAATGGATAAAGGACGTGCTATGGTAGAAGGACTACGTCAGTATGCCATCGAAGCTTCCATTGCCAAAGTTTTTGGTTCCGAAGCCCTCGACTATGTTGTTGATGAAGGGGTACAAATTCACGGTGGTATGGGTTATTCAGCCGAAATGTTGGTAGAACGTGCCTATCGCGATTCGCGTATCAATCGTATTTTTGAAGGAACCAACGAAATTAACCGTATGGTTACCATCGGCGAAATGCTGAAACGTGGCATGAAAGGTGAAATCGACCTGCTTACCCCGGCTAAAGCTGTTGCAGCTGAATTGATGGGTATTCCTGATTTTGGCAGTACCAGCATGGACTACTTTGAAGGTCACCATAAAGTTATTGCCAACTTCAAAAAATCTATTCTGATGGTTGCCGGTGCAGCTTTGCAGAAATTCACCGATAAGATTCAAAACGAGCAGGAAATATTGATGAATGTTTCCGACATGCTTATGTACACTTACGCTGCCGAATCGATGATGCTTAGAATTGAGAAACTCAATGGCATGTACGATGAAGAAAAGATGAAACTGTATAAAAACATGTTGGATGTATTTATATACGATACTGCCAGCAGAATTAACAAAATTGGTGTTGATGCCGTTAACTCATTTGCCGACGGCGATGAGCGTCAGGCCATGCTGATGGGAATGAAACGCTTTACAAAAGTAAATCCGGTAAACGTTAGAGATGCCCGTCGCATGATTGCCGATAAACTGATTGAGGACAATCGGTATAACTTTTAGAAATTACAAGCACTAAATACCAAGCACCAATTAATCTCAAAATACAAAACAATAAACGACCCAAACGAAAATGAGAAGTTTGTTTTGAATTGAACCCATTTGAATTTTGAAATTATTTGGTTTTTGGTGCTTGGTATTTGGAACTTATTAATGAACCCTAAACATCTATGCCCAAAGAAAATAAAATAAGAAAAATGGCCACAAGTCCTTTCAGGCTGAACCTGTTCATGTTAAAAAACATGCCCATGGGAACGCTGGCAGGATTGAGGGTTGTGGAGTTTGACGACAAGCATGCAGTGGTAACGGTTCCGTACAAGCATTTAAACATCAACCCGTTCCGGTCGATGTATTTTGCCGTGATGAGCATGGCCGCTGAACTCTCATCCGGAGTACAAGCCATTGCCTTAGTGGACGAAACACCCAAACCCATGTCGATGCTTGTGTTTAATATGCAGGCATCTTTCACGAAAAAAGCACGTACCCGTGTTCGCTTTGTATGTAACGACGGTGAAAAAATTGCCAACACCATCGCTGAAAGCCTGAAAACGGGCGAAGGTAAAACAGTAGATGTAACCTCAACAGGCTACGATACATCCGGCGATGTGGTAGCCACCTTTCAGTTTACCTGGACATTCAAACCAAAAAAAGTATAAACCTCTAAAAAAACAATTATCATGGAAGTAACCAGAACTTTTGATATTATCGATCAACTTCTCGAAAAATATCCCCGTGAAGACGCACTGGCAGTTAAACGTAACGGCCGCTGGGAAAAATTCTCCACACAAGAATACAAAAATAATGTTGACTATTTTAGTTTGGGATTACTTTCAATGGGTTTTAAGCCCGGCGATAAAATTGTAACCATGTCGAACAACCGCCCCGAGTGGAATTTTATGGATATGGGAATGGCGCAGGTGGGAGTTATTCATGTGCCAATTTATGCTAATAATAGCGAGCGGGAATTAAAGCATATTTTTGCCCATTCCGAAGCTCGCATGCTTATCGTATCCTCAAAAGAGCTATATGACAGGGTTATTAAAATAGCTAACAACACCGAAAACATCGAAAAAGTCTGGTCCATCGACCCTGTGGAAGGGGTGAGCAATTTTGATGAAATCATAGAGCTTGGCAAGAAAAATAAAGATGTTTATTACAACGATTTTACATCAATACGCGACAAAATAAATCCGGACGATCTTCTGTCAATAATTTACACTTCCGGAACAACAGGTTTGTCAAAAGGAGTAATGTTGACCCACACCAATTTTTTAAGTAATGTAAAAGCAACCAAAGATATCTTACCCATAGGAGAAGGTCATCGTTCATTAAGCTTCCTTCCGCTATGTCATGTACTTGAGCGTGAGGTAAATTATCTTCATCAATTTAAAGGAATAGGTGTTTATTATGCCGAAAATATTGACTCTATCGGCGAAAACCTGCGGGAGATAAAACCTCACGGATTTACCACGGTTCCCCGTGTAATCGAGAAATTGTATGATAAAATCATGCTTTTGGGTAAAGAGCTTACCGGCGTTAAACGAAAACTCTTTTTCTGGGCTGTAAATTTAGGCCTTCGCTACGAATTGAATGGTGCCAACGGATGGTGGTACGAACAGCAATTAAAGCTGGCCAACAAACTTATTTTTGTCAAATGGCGCGAAGCCCTCGGGGGTAATATTAAAGTAATCGTGTCGGGAGGAGCAGCGTTACAACCCAGGCTGGCACGCATTTTTTATGCGGCCGGTATTCCCATTAACGAAGGGTACGGCTTAACCGAAACATCCCCCGTAATTTCAGTAAATCACCCCAAATACCCCTATATAAAATTTGGAACAGTTGGTCCGGTAATAGATAACGTGGAAGTTAAAATTGCCGAAGACGGCGAAATCCTGATGAAAGGCCCGAATCTGATGAAAGGCTATTATAAAGACCCCGAAAAAACCAAAGAGGTTATTGATAAAGACGGATGGTTCCATACGGGTGATATTGGCGAATTGGGCGAATACAACATTCTTAAAATTACCGATCGAAAAAAAGAAATTTTTAAACTGACTACCGGAAAATATGTTGCCCCGCAACTGGTAGAAAACAAATTCAAAGAGTCTCCGTTTATCGACCAGTTAATGGTGGTGGGAGAAGGAGAAAAATTTGCCGCAGCCATTATCAGTCCCGATTTTGAAGTGCTGCATAAATGGGCAACCAATAACAATGTTACCTACCGTGATAATGTTGATTTAATTGATCATCCAAAGGTTATTGCCCGTATTCAAAAAGAAGTTGATCGGATTAATGCAACGCTAAGCCGACATCGTCAAATTAAAAAGTTTGCACTCACCTGTCGCCCATGGACACCCGATACAGGCGAATTGTCACCAACTTTAAAGCTGAAAAGAAAGCAGCTTAAAAAGACCTACAAAAAGAAATTGGATTATCTTTATGGTTACTCTGACGACCCGGGGCATCTGGTGGTAAAAAGCAAAGAGTAGCGAATGAACGAGAGGAAAACAAACTGCGAAGAAGCTAAGAGAGAAATTTCGTTTCTTCCTCACTCCTTAGCTCACGGTTTGCAGTTATTTTTTCTTTTACACTTTTTCACGGTTTGTAACCGTGAGAAACCCAAAACCAAAAACAGTTTGTAACTGTTAACAATAATAAAACAATCATCCTTGGCGCCTTCGCGTCTTCGCGGTGAAAAAAAATATTTAAACAAAAAACAGATAACCCATGGAAAAGCAAATTGTATTCTTGATTGTATTGCTCATTACACTGGGCATATTTGCCTGGTCAATTTACCGTTATGTTCAATTCTTCAAACTCACCAAACCCAAAAAAATAGGTGATTGGGGAAAACGCTTTATGATGATGGTCAACATCGCGTTTCTTCAAAAGAAAATATTACGTCGTCGTTGGGTTGGAATGATGCATGCTTTGGTGTGGTGGGGTTTTCTGTTGATTTTGTTCGGCAGCATCGAAATGGTGATTGACGGGTTGTTCGGAACCGAAAAAGCCTTTTCTTTCATGGGTTGGTTTTACGATTTTTTAATGGCCTCCGGCGATATATCGGCACTCATCATTGCTTTGGCGGTAATAGCTTTTTTGGTACGCCGTCTTTTTATGCACATCAAGCGGTTTTATGGCCCCGAGATGCGAAAAATAGACAAAATGGACGCCAACGTGGCTCTTACCATTATTTTGGCGTTGATGATCTCTTTATTGGGGATGAATACTTTTTACCTGATTTGGGCAAAACAGGCGGGCAACGAAATTTTGGGATCTTATCCCGTTAGCAGCCATATTGCTGATTGGCTTGGCGACGTTCCAACAGAAACCGCCTGGTTTTGGTATCAGTTTAACTGGTGGACCCATATAACTTTGATTTTTCTGTTTGCCAATATCCTGCCCTATTCCAAACATTTTCATGTCTTCGTTTCAGTTCCCAACACTTTCGTGGGAAGGCTTGAGCCGTTGGGTTATGTTGACAATATGGAAGAAATCACCAAAGAGGTAAAATTAATGCTCGACCCCAATGCTGCTTTTGAAGAACCTGCCAATGGCGAAGAGGAAGCACCCGCCCGGTTTGGTATTAAAGATATTGAAGATGTTACCTGGATTAATTATATGAACTCACTGGCTTGTACACAGTGTGGAAGGTGTACCTCCGTTTGCCCTGCCAATATTACAGGAAAACTGCTCTCTCCCCGTAAGGTGATGATGGATACCCGTAAGCGCATGAAAGAGAAGGGTCCCGAAATGGTTAAAAATGGCAGAGATTTCGACGACGGAAAAGCTTTACTCGGAAGCTATCTCACCGAAGAGGAGCTTTGGGCATGTACCCTCTGTAATGCTTGTGCGCAGGAATGTCCGGTTAATATTAACCAACCTTCCATTATTTTGGGTATTCGCCGTTATTTGGTAATGGAAGAGTCCAAAGCACCATCGGGACTCAATACTGTTTTCTCTAACATCGAAAACAATGGCGCCCCCTGGCAGTTTTCACCTGAAGACCGTTTGCTGTGGGCCGAAGGACTTGATGTGCCTGTTATGGCTGATGTTGTTGCCGAGGGTAAAAAACCCGAATATTTACTTTGGGTCGGATCAGCCGGCGCTTTCGACGATCGCTATAAAAAAGTGATGCGCGAGTTTGTTAAGATACTAAACCATCTGAAAGTAGATTACGCCGTACTGGGTGTTGAAGAGTCCGATAGTGGTGATGTAGCCCGCCGTGCCGGTAACGAAATGCTGTTCCAGATGCAGGCTCTCACTAACATTGAAGTAATGAATGCCTACGAGGTGAAAAAAATTATCACCGCCGACCCGCACGATTTCAATACACTTAAAAACGAATACCCCGACCTTGGCGGAAATTATGAAGTTCAGCACCATACCCAGTTCCTGCAACAAAAAATTGCTTCCGGCGAACTCCATATTGACGGCGGCGAATTGAGAGGTAAAAAAATCACCTATCACGACCCCTGTTATCTGGGACGTGGTAACGGTGAATACGATGCTCCGCGCGAAGTACTGAAGGCCATCCCGGCCATGACCGTGGAGATGGAGCGTAACAAAAGTTTCGCCCTCTGTTGTGGTGCCGGTGGCGGACAGATGTTCAAAGAAGCAGAAAAAGGCGACAAAGAAATATTTATCGAACGTACCGAAGAAGCTCTTGAAACCGGTGCCGATATTATCTGTACCGCCTGCCCCTTCTGTATGACCATGATAACCGACGGCATTAAATACACCAATAAAGAAGAAGAGGTTAAAAACTACGACATCGCCGAACTGGTTGCCATGAGCATGGAACTGTGATTTAAAGAAAGTTTGGAGTCATAAAGAGTGCCTAGAGTGCCTAAAGTGTTTGGAGTACTTAAAGTGCCTGAAGTTAGTAGTAAGCAGGAAGGGGTGAATAACCAGTCAGGTCGGACAAAGGCCTGCGGGAGGAGACCTGAATGGTTGAAATAGCGAAAAAGGCAAAGGTGATAGATTTTACAGGGAAAGCGGTTTGTTTTCCTGGAAATTGCCAATATTAAACAGACTTATGAATATTTTATTTGTGAGGTTTGTGAAACATGGTTTTGTTGGTAATCTGCACGAAAGGATTCGTGCAGGAGCATAAGGGATTTAAAGAAAGTTTGGAGT
>CAZKGB010000001.1:10056-30542 GCA_964551935.1 uncultured Lentimicrobiaceae bacterium
ATCTGCACGAAAGGATTCGTGCAGGAGCATAAGGGATTTAAAGAAAGTTTGGAGTAAAATAGTGCCTGCAGTACTTAAAGTGCCTAGAGTGTCTAAAGTGTCTGGAGTACTTAAAGTTAAAGGTGTAAATATTGATTGGAAGATTTAATATTAAATGAACGACTTATCCCAAGTATTTTAGCGCACTCCAAACTTTAGGCATTCCAAACTCAAAATGTCTGGAGTACTTAAAGTTAAAGGTGTAAATATTGATTGGAAGAAGTAATATTTGAAAACTAAAAAAAAAGCCTCATTGTTCATTCAATGAGGCTTACTATTTTAAAGGCTTAACTTTTATTTAATGCCCAATTTTTTCTTTACAAGAGGAAGAACATCGTCGCCCTGATAATAAACAAGAGCACCCGTGCCAACGTCTAAAATGTAGTTGTAGTTGTTTTCTTTACCTACTGCAGTAATGGCATCTTTAATTTGCTGAATTATAGGGTTAAATAATTCTTGCTGTTTTTTCTGAAGATCCTGGTCGGCAGAAGCCTGAAAGGCTTGAATGCGCTGCTGGAGGTCAGTAATCTCTTTTTCTTTGGTTTGACGAATCAAATCGGACATTCCGGCAACATTTTGCTGGTAGTCCTGAACTTTTTTCTGATATTCCTGACCCATGGTTTGCATTTGCTGGTCAAGGTAGTCGGCATAATTTTTTAACTCTTTTTGCAAAGAATCGGTTTGAGGCATTTCAGTTAAAATTTGATTGGAGTCGATGTATCCAATTTTTGCATTTGTTTGGGCAAAACCCATACCTGAAATTAAAAGGGCTACGAACAAAATTGTTATTGCTTTTTTCATCTTTTAAAAACTTATTTTACTGTAAATTAATTTATTTGTGTGATTTTAGGGAACAAAATTAGAAAAAAAAGAATAGGTGCAAATTTAAAACTTGTTAAATAGTTAAAATATGTCAACTTATTTTTGTTGGCACCCCCTTGGTTTATTATTTTTTCTTTCTGCTGTCGCGTCTTACGGTTTGCATTACCGTGCCCACTTCATCCAATACATCATCGCTGATATCGTATTTGGGAGCGGCATAAAGAATGGTTACTCCTCCTGATTTATCAAAAACAAAGGCGTAGTTGTTGGTTTTGGCCAACGATTCGATGGCGTTGTAAACTTTCTCCTGAATGGGCTGTACCAGCTCTTTTCTTTTTTTATACAATTCACCCTGTGGGCCAAAATACTTTTGTTGAAGGGTTTTCATTTCACCCTCTTTTTTAACAATTTCGTCTTCTCTTTTCTTTTTTACATCGTCGGGCAGAAGAACTTTTTCGGCTTGGTACTTTTTGTAAAGCTGCTCAATTTGTGAATAAAGGGTGTCGATCTCTTTTTGCCATTTTTCCGACCAACTGTTTAATTCATCCTGAGCATCATGATATTCCGGAATGTTATCGAGCACATATTCGCTGTCAACGTAAGCGTATTTTTGAGTTTGTGCCGTGGCATGGATAGATATGCCTATGGTTAAAAAGAGGGTTGCCAGAGCAACGGCGATTACTTGCTTTTTCATAGTTTTATATTTTAAATGATTTGGATAAAATATTCAAAAACTTTGCCAAAATTAATCCAGCGACTGGTTAAGTGAAAAGTGGAAGTGGCTTCCGCTGGCGCTTGGCAACCCCGGAATAGGATCGAAACCATAAGCCCAGTCGAGGCCAAGCATTCCAAACATGGGTAAAAATACTCTAAATCCTACACCGGCAGCCCGTTTAACATCAAAGGGGTCGAAGGTGTTAAAGTTAAGCCATGAATTTCCTGCTTCAAAAAATACCAGGGCGTAAATGGTGGAGTTCGGGTTAAGCGAAAGCGGGTACCTTAATTCCAGGGTGTATCTCGAAAAGATGGTTCCACCGATGTTTTTATCTTTATAATATAAAGGGGTAACCGATTCGTTGGTATAACCTCGCATGGCAATAATTTCACGGCCGTCAAAGTTGTTATAACCCGACATGCCGTCGCCCCCAAGGTAAAAGCGTTCGAAAGGGGTATTTCCTAAATCAGAGTTATAGTGGCCCAGGAATCCATACCTGAATTTAGAGGCCAATACAAGTTTATCCATCAGTTCAAAATACCAATAGGCTTTAATTTTCCATTTATGATACTCTATCCATTTATATTTTGAGTTGTCGTCTAACTGGGAATAGTCTTGTGATGAAAACATGGAGTAAGGCGGCGTTAATTCGAGTGACAACGACAAGTCGGATCCGTTACGAGGATAGATGGGAACGTTGGTTGAGTTACGGCCCAAAATAATTTCGTAACTCAGGTTATTAAAGTTTCCGGTTCCGGTTCCCACGGGGAAGATGGTGGAGTAGTTTTTTAATTTATAAAACTGAAGGTTAACCGCCTGATAAAGTGTAAAAAAGTCGTCGGGCCAGGTAAGTCGTTTACCCAAGCCAACGGTATAGCCGTTAATAACAAACGATGAACTGTTTTCGTTCCACGATGGTAAACCGTTGCCGTAACGCGAGTGGTAGTACGAAAGTGTCAGCGCGTTAGGTTTTCTGCCACCAAGCCAGGGTTCGGTAAACGAAGCGCTCCAGCTCATGTATCCTACGCCATAGGTTTGAAATTTTAACGAAAGTTTTTGGCCGTCGCCCGAAGGAATGGGTTTCCAGGCACCCTTGTTAAAAAAGTTTCGAATGGAGAAGTTGTTAAAGCTTAGTCCGAGGGTTCCAATTATACGACCGTAACCCCATCCTCCCGAAAGTTCAATTTGGTCGGCAGAAGCCTCTTCAACTTCGTATTCAATATCAACCGATCCGTCTGACGGGTTAGGGTTGATGTTTGGCTTTAAATTTTCGGCATTAAAATATTTTAACTGGGCAAGTTCTCGGGTGGAGCGAATAACATCGGAACGGCTAAACAGGTGTCCCGGTATGGTTCGCAATTCGCGAATGACAACATGATCGTTGGTTTTGGTGTTACCTTTGATGGTAACTTTGTTTATACGTGCCTGTTTGCCTTCGTGAATTCGTATTTCAAGATCAATGGAGTCGTTGCTTACATAAGTTTCTACCGGCGTTGCATTAAAAAAGAGGTAACCGTTATCCATATACAGCGAGCTTACATCAAAACCTTCGGGATTGTATTGCAGGTTGGTTTCCAGTAAATCGCGGTTGTACACATCACCCTTGCGAATACCGAGTATCTGAGTAAGAAACTTCGAATTATAAATGGTGTTACCAACCCATTTAATGTTTCTAAAGTAGTACCTGTTACCTTCATCAATGTGAATGTCGATGGCAATGTTTTCGTTATCGACTTTGTAAACAGAGTCGCTAACAATGGTTGCGTCGCGATATCCCTTTTTATTGTATTTCTCAACAATTTTTTTCAGGTCGTCTTTATAGTCGCTTTCAATAAATTTAGAGCCTTTAAATATTTTAACTTTGTAGTTGGTAACAAAAAACCGGGCCAAATCTTCGGGTATTTTTTTAAACTGAAACCTGATGGCATGCTGTGCCATGGTTATAATGGTTGGTCCCAGGCTGTCGAGCGGGTTCAGGTGACCGCGCTCTTTGGTCTCTTTCATGGCACTTCTAACAGCATCAGCCGAAAAGGCATGGTTTCCATAAATGTTGATGTGTTCGATTTTAACCTTGTTGTTCTTTTTAATTTGAATGGCAAGGTTTACAAAGTTTTTACTTTTTTTATCTACCGTTTCAACAATGTTTACTTCGGTGTTCAGGTATCCTTTGTCGCGGTAATATCCTTTAATAATGTTGGCGGTTCTTATTTTAAGGTGTTCGGTAACAACGTCGCCCCGGGTGAGGTTAATTTTTTCGCGAATATCGTCGGCGGCTGTTTTTTTTATTCCCGTGAAGGAGAACTTGTTCAGTCTGGGGCGCTCTTTTAAATAGATATCCAGAAAAATTTTGTCGCCTTTAATATCGGTGGCGATTATTTTAATATCTTCAAAAAGCCCCTGATCCCAGAGTTTTCGGATGGCGCTGGAGATTTCATCGCCCGGAACTCTTATTTTTTTTCCGATTTCGAGATCGGAAAGCATGATGATTACGTTTTTGTCGAGGTACTCGATACCTGACACGGTTATTCCGCCAATGACATATTGTGTTGGAGAGGCGTAATTAATTTTTGAAAGGTCGTTTCCGATGCTAATTTGAGCATTCACCCAAAAAGGCATTACAAGCAACGCCACCAACACCATTTTTTTAATACTCAGAAGTATAATCTCTTTTTTCATTTCCACTTTCTACCTTTTAATCTGATCACTGGTCATTCCAAATCTTCGTTCTCTGTTTTGGAAATCAACGATGGCTTCATACAAATCTTCTTTGTCGAATTCGGGCCATAATTTTGGTGTAATGTACAGTTCGGTGTAGGCAATTTGCCATAGTAAATAGTTACTGATTCGGAGTTCACCGCTGGTTCTTATGAGTAGTTCAGGATCGGGGATGCCCGCAGTATTTAAGTAAGATGAAAACAGCTCTTCGGTTATCTCTTCCGTTGAGAAAGGCTTTTTTTGTTGGTCTTTTAAAATTTTTTTAACAGCATCTAATATTTCCCACCGGCCACTGTAGCTAAGCGCCAAAACAAGATCCATTTTGTTGTTTTGTTTGGTTTTGGCCATGGTTTCGTTTAACTTATCGATGTTTTGCTGTGGCATACTGGCAATGTCGCCGATGGCTCTCAGCCTGATACCATTTTTGTTGAGTGTTGGTAACTCTTGTTGGATGGTTTCAACGAAAAGATGCATCAAGGCATCTACTTCCTCTTTGGGACGATGCCAGTTTTCGGTAGAAAAAGCATAAAGTGTTAAGAATTTAACCCCCAGTTCGGCAGAGGCTTCAACAATTTTACGCACGGTTTCAACACCCTGATAGTGTCCTTCGTAGCGCTCTTTGCCATTTTTTTTTGCCCATCTGCCATTACCATCCATAATAATGGCAATGTGTTGCGGAAGTTTCTCGTTGACTATTTTATCTTTAAAATTCATGCTTTAGTTTGGTGGGTTACCATTTTCCTACGTGGCAGTTATGCTTGTTATACAAATCAAATTTATAGGTTAGCGTGATGCCGGTAAAGTTATACCAATCCTTTGTTTTGCTGTTTCCCCGCTGTTCGTAAGCATCGTGTGAAGCAGTGGGGTCGGAATAAGGGTCATTCACAGAGTTATCGTAATAGGTGGTGCTTACGTCGTCGATGTAATCGGTAAAGGTTTTGCGCATGCCCCATTCAAAAGCAAGACCAAGTTTGTCGTTAATGCTGTATTTAAATCCAATCCCAAACGGAACAGATACACCGTATTTTACATAGGGTTTGCGGTTGTTAAACCCGGCATTTTGTCCTTCTGTTCCCAGTGGTTGCAGGAGGGTTCCGTCGAGGGCTTTCGTGTTAAACAGAAAAAACCCTACTCCGCCAAACAGGTAAGGAGTAAAGAAGCTTTTTTTGCTTCCGGTAAAATATTTCCAAAAATTGAATTCGGTTACCAGCGAAAAATCGTTGATGGTGGATATAAAATTAAGGTTTCGATTGGCAACGGCTTTGGTTACGCGATCGTCGCCTTTTACTTTTCCGCGTGAGTAGGATAGTTTAAAAGTCCATCGTGGAGAGGTGTTGAGCCGTGCCACGCCACCATAAGCAAATTGTGCCATGTTGTATGGAAGGGCAGGGTTGAGGTCGCCAATATAATAGGATGTGCCGCCAAAAACACCCAACTCCAGCGACTTGGTTTGTGCTTTTGCCATGAATCCTGCAAAGGTGATTAACAGCACTACGATTAAGTATTTCAGGTTATTAACCTTTCTCATGTTTTTGTTTTCTTTCATCCTGATTTTGAGCGCCAAAAATAGCTTTTTTTGTTTAAACCCGACATCTAATTTCGGACGTCCTTACCCCAAAGTAACTTCTCGCGGATTGTTGCATAAAAGTCTTTGTCGTACATCTGTACCAGATTCACTTTGAAGTTGCACTTTTTAATGATAATTTCATCGGCCATATCAAGCGTACTTTGTCGCGAATCCATGGTGAGCTGGTACTTTGTTTCTCGTCCTTCTACCCGGATTTTGATTTCATTACTGTCCTGAATAACGATGGGTCGCACGGTTAAATTGTGCGAAGCGATGGGTGCGATGACAAAATTTTGTGAACCCGGCGTAACAATGGGGCCGCCAACACTTAGCGAATAGGCGGTGGAGCCGGTGGGAGTGGAGACAATTAACCCGTCGCCCCAATAGGTGTTTAAAAATTTATTATCGAGATAAACATGAACGGTAAGCAGCGAATCGCTGTTGGTTCGGTACACGGTTAAATCGTTTAAAGCAAAATCAAGCTCGCCAAAAAGGTTGCCGGGTTTTACCAGTTGTATAAGGGTTCGTTGTTCCAGAAAATAGTTGTTGTTCCAAACGTTATCAATGGCTTCTTTAATTTCGTCTTTGGGGATACTCGATAAAAAACCAAGGCGACCAAGGTTAATACCTAAAATAGGAATTCCCGAATCGCGTACGTAAGGAAGGGTATCAAGCATGGTGCCATCACCCCCTATGGAGAACATCATATCGGCATGATTACGGAGTTGTTGATGGGTGCGGTAAAAACATACACCTTTTGGGAGTTCCAAACTGTTTTTAAGACTCTCGAAGTAGGGTTCGTAAAAACATAATTCTGCCTTACGAGCTTTGAGCTCTTCGATAAACAACTTTAAATAACCGAGTTGACTTTTGTCGAAAGCTTTACCAAAAATTGCTATGCGCATGGGTACTATTATTAAGTATTGCAAAACTAACTGAAAAATTGAACTGTAAAAGAGTAGAAAATAAAAGAGGTTGGGGTTTAACATTATTTAGGAGATACGGTATGGGGCAGTTAAAACAAAAGAGGATGTATTTTTCTAAATAGGAGCCACCAGCCCCACGTAAAATCCGGTTTCTTTTTGTTTGTTGATGGAATATTCGAGGCGGATAACGATGTCGTAAAAAGTAATAAAATCAATTCCCATTCCGGTACTCCAAAGCAGTTGGTTTCCCAGCGGGTTGTTATCGCGGGTTTGAATATCGTAAGCGTAAGCGGCATCGAAAAAGAGGTTGGCGTAGAGCGCATAAAACAGTTTCCCGAATTTTTCGCTCTTTATCCATTTTATCCGGTGTGTTTTCATAGGGATAATCTCAAACTTAAAATTTGATTTAAACATCCCCAGCTCCTGACCGTTTATCACGTATAACTCGTATCCTCTCATATCAAAATCATCTATCTCGATACCGGGTCTGACCAGATAGGGTTGAAATTTATTTTTGTTGGTGATTAGAGCAGCCAAACGGTAGGCAAAATAGAATCGTTTGTAAAGGGTAAAATACTGATCGAAGTTAAACTCTATCGAAGTAAAGTTCATGGTGTTAAACAAGCCAAATCCTATTTTGTTAAACTGTACATCGAAATAATAGCCGTTTAAAGGGTAGGGTGCGTAATCACGAAAATCGAGCTTGTATTTGTAATGGAGTTTGAGGTAGTTGTATTGATTGGCTCCGTAAGTTAAATCGGGGTTCATGATAAGTAACGAGTCGTTGAGCCACAAATAGTTATAAGTAAGCAACAGTTTATGAAACGAGTTGTAGCTGGCCCGGTATGAAAATCCCAACCCGGAAAAATAGTTTTTTTTAGCATATCTGTTTTCAAAACCATGATATACCGGTTTGTTGTTGCTTATGGTGTAGTTGGCTTGCTTGTTGTAAATTACGCCGGCAGCTATTGAAAGTCCGAATTTTTGTTTTTTGTTAACGTAAGGAATTTCCCAACGGGCGATGGCTGCTTTGTCGTAACCTCCTTGTAAAATGATATGCAGGGTTTCCATACGGCCTCTGAAATTATCAACCCGAAGGTCGATGCCGTAATTTAACCGGTTGAAATCTTTGGTTTCCCACCACACGTTAATGTTACGGTCGGCAAAATCGAAAACGGGGATGGGCCAGATATACCATCTTTCAACAAAATTGATGTGAACATTTTCGCGGTTGGCCGATTCGGTAACCGAAAAGGTAACAAAATTAAAAAGAGAGCGGTTCATTAAATTTTCACGACTTCTTTTTAGCTTGTTTTGAAAATCCTTTTTTGTGAGGGTGTCGCCTTCGGTAAATTCCAGCTCGCGGGTGATAATGTTATCGCGGGTGATGTTATTTCCTGACCAGGATATTTTTCCAACAATTACTAACGAATCGGGATTAGCGGCAGGTTCAGCTTGTCCGAAAGCGGCGATTGATATCAATAGCAGTAAAAGTGCTATTCCCCTGGCGATCATATATTAAGGTATTTCATCAACGAATCGTAGTTTTCCCGCAGGTTATCTTCGTTGTATTTGTCATCGATTACGGCTTTTACCATGTAATCGTAGCGCTCGAAAGTTTGAATGACCCTTTGAATTTCGGGGGTGTTGAGTTTAAGCACCACATCCACCCGGGTTGATTCGGACCGGTTTATCACAATGCTGTTTAGAATTTTAACATCGTTCGATTCCACGATGTTGGCAATTTCCGTCAGGCTGTAGTCGTTAATGCTCATCTCTAAAAAGACTAAACCACCGGGGTTGTCGAGCGAGAGCATCTCGGCTGTTTTTGCCAACAACTTTTGCAGGGTGATGGATCCCGCGTAGCGTTGTTTTTCGTCTAATACCGGAATCAGCGTAAGATCCAGCGCGTTTACCTGTTTTAGTATGTCAAAAAGAGGTTGATAGGTGTAAACGTAAGGGTTTTTAAGCGAAAGCTTGTGGTTGCCCAGGGGAGACTCGAAATCGTTGAGGGCATAAATATCCATTTCCGAAATCAAGCCTAAAAACTCTTCGTTGTTTACTATGGGCAAGTGCGACAGCTTATAATCTTCCATCCAGCTCAGGGCTGTTTTCCCCGTGTCGGATGTTTTTAGTGGCATAATGCCATCTGATATTAAATCTTGTGCTGTCACGATACTGATATTTTACACAAAAGTAATAATTAAAAAGTAAAAAAAAGTGATTAATTGTTATTTGGGTAATTCGTTGGTTCTGATATCTTCAAGCATATTAAGGTAGTTGATGTACCGGAATCGGGCGATTTCGCCGCTTTCAACCGCTTCGAGAACAGCGCACCCGGGCTCTTTAACATGAACGCAGTTGTTAAAGCGGCACTGTGGCATCCGCTGTCGTATTTCCGGTATGCGTTGACCCAGTTCATGACTGTCGAAACCTACCAGACCAAACTCTTTAATTCCCGGCGTGTCAATAATAAACCCGTTAAACGACAGTGGAAACATTTCGGCAAACGTGGTGGTGTGTTTTCCCTTTTCGTGCATCACCGATAGTTCACCCTCTTTTAGGTTTAGTTTCGGATCAATTTTATTGATCAAAGCCGATTTTCCCACACCCGAATGACCCGAGAGCAGACTGGTTTTTCCGTCGAGCAGCTTTTTTAATTCCGATACATGGTAATCTTCCTTTGCCGAGGTAACCAAACAGGTGTAACCGGCATTGGTATATACTTTTATGTAGTCGTCAAGTCGCTTTTTCAGGTCGTCATTATACAAATCGTATTTGTTAAAAACGATGACGGCAGGAATATGGTAAGCTTCGGTGGTAACTAAAAAACGGTCGATAAATCCGGTGGAGGTGCGCGGTTTAACCAACGAGGTAATGATAATGGCCTGGTCGAGATTGGAGGCAATAATGTGCGCTGCTTTTGAAAGTTTGGTAGCCTTGCGGATAACATAATTGTTGCGCTCGAATATTTTTCTGATAACGCCGGTTTTGTCTTTGTTATCAACCGTAAACTCAACCTTATCTCCAACGGCAATGGGGTTGGTGGTGCGAATACCTTTTATCCGAAAGCGCCCTTTAAGCCTGCACTGATAATACTTCCCGTCATCAGTTAGTACCGTGTACCAACTTCCTGTTGAGCAGGTTACTCTCCCCGCTATTATTGTTTCCTCAACACGTTTTCTCATAAACTAATAGAAATTGTAATGTTTTTTCACGGGTTTTTTAATGTCCCAAACACATTTCAGCCCATCTTTAAAAACAACATAGTCGCCTGGCTTGGCATGAAAAGTTCCTTCATCGGTTTCCACATCAAACTCTCCTTCGAGAATGTAACAGTGTTCTTCGCCCGAATAGGTCCAGTCAAAGCGTGATATCTCTTTGGTCCACACCGGCCATGAAAAAACACCTTTGTTGTTAAGCTCTTCTTCTGACAGTTGTTGAATGATCACTTTGCTCATGATAAAATATTTTTTAATTATTGGTTAAAATTACAAACAATTCTTATATTTGAAAACTTAATTATATAAACCAACAATTTATTATCATGGCTACTTATTTACCCTTGCTCTTTTCTCCTGTATTAATAGCATTGTTAATGTTTTATTTAAAATTTAAGTTTTCTATTAATAACTGGAAAAATATTTATACGGCAATACTGTTAGGGGCAGTTGCTGTTGTTGTTTTGGTTGCCTCCGATTTTGTTTTTGAGTACCGTTGGCACGGTGTTTTGCGAAATATGCGTCGAACGGCCGCCTACGTTTTTGTGGGGATAGCCTTTGCTTCGGAATTGGGTAAGTTTTTGGTTTTGCGTTATGCCTTTTTAAAGAAAGAGCTTATTAACGACCCGCTCGATGGAATAATTTATGCTTTTTTGGTGGGGCTGGGGTTTTCGGCTGTAGCTGCTGTTCTCTTTTCATTTGGAATAATTGGTACCGATAAAGTACGCAGTTTGGAGCTGTTCCTCTGGATTTATCCGCTGGGAACAATGGCTTTCGCGGTGGTATTGGGTTATTTTATGGGGATGGGCTATACCCGGAAAAACAGTTTTATCGATGACTTTACGGGGCTGTTGCTGGCTACCTTTTTTCACGCGGTGTTTTATTTCTGTTTTATCACCTCCGATATCCGCTTGCTTATTATAACATTAGTTGGTTTTGTTATTATCGGTGGAGCGCTCCTGGTTAGAGCCATTAATTTAAAGGTCTAGACGATTTTGATATTATTTCGGGTTTACCTGTTTAATTTGTCTGAAAGAACAAGGCTCTTTTTAATATAATTGTTACCATCATGAAGAGGGCTTTTTATTGGTCGGTTTTATTGTTTGTAATTACGTTGTTAATTCCATGGAGTGGATGCCGTAATTTTCAGGCTCCTGAACATGAAACTACAGGAGGTTGGCAACTACTGGTAACAGGTAACGCGGTTCCGAATTATAAAATTGTTGAACAAATTACTCAAAAGTCAGGTGTTTACCAAAAGGGATACGTGGTGGTGGTTGATTTTAATCCTTCTGAAAATATTAAGCAGAAAAACAGGATAATACAGCTGTTTTATCAGCATAAAATAAATGCTGTTCACTTGCTAAAAATCAATTTATCCTCTCCAATAAAACCTTCCGATTTATTGGCCATTGAAAATGCCGGGGCGTTGTTTCTGTTACCAATTAAAATGAAAAGGCAGGCTTCTTTGTTAAATAATGTTGATTTGATAAAAGCATTAAAGTCAGCATTTCAAAAAGGGGCTTTTATGGCTGTAAAAGGCAATGAGTTATCGAAATTAACGGGCACTATTTATTATCATCAGCGCAAAGATTCTGTTAAAGGCAATACCATGGTGAGACAGCATAAAGGGTTGGGGCTTGTTAATAACACGGTGGTTGACAGGTTGCCCTTCTATACCCGTTTTAAAAAAGGTATCATTAACGATGTAAAAGCTGGTAAGTTTATGTTTATTGCACTCGGTAATAAAAGTATGGTGTTGATTGGCAATGGCAGTGCGATGGTTTCGGGTGGTGACAAGGTGGGTGTGATGATGCCCGAAAAGCCATTGAGTTTTTATAAAAAGGGAGAGCAGTTTTCGTTGCAGCCGTGAGGGTAGGTTGCTCTAATTGAAGTCGTTTTAAAGTTTAATAATCAGGCTTCCCATAAATCGTTTCTTCAAAATTATTGGGTGATACCAATGTTAATCTTGTATTCGGGTAGGCCTTATCAAAGTCTTTGGGAAGTTTTACCTGTTTGTCATCTCTCCATTTAAATTCCATTGCCTTGATAGAATCTCCGGTTTCCTCTATTAAATCGATTTCTTTTTGGTTGTAGGTTCTCCAAAAATAGCTGTTTGTAAGGCGAGGTTGTTGATAGTTTAAAAATTTCTCCCTTTCCGCAATGCAGAAATTTTCCCATAGTGCACCCACATCATTTCTGAAATCAAGGGGGTTAGTGTTTTGAATAATCATATTTCTCACGCCCAAATCCCAAAAATAGATTTTTCGGCTTTTTCCAATTTCGTTACGCAGATTTCGTTTAAAGGCTTTTAATCTGAAAACGATAAAATTATCTTCCAGTAGTTGAATATATCGTTGCACAACCGTTTGATCACCCCTGAGCTTATTTGCAAGTTCGGTATATGAAACTTCACCGGAAATTTGAAAAGCCAATAATTTTAACAGGTTTGATAAGACATCCGGTTTTTTCAAGTGATTAAACTCAAGAATATCCTTGAATAAATAACTCGAAACAATTTCTTTCAGGTTTTCAATGGCCATATTGTCATCATTGAGGATGACTGAAGGATAGTTGCCAAAGCGTAATTCTCTGTTGATTATTCTCCTGGATTTAATGATGTTAAAACCCGAACTAAGTTCTTGATGGGTAAGCGGATAGAGTCGGTAAATAATCTTTCTACCTGTTAGTGGTTCGTTTATCTTGTTTGAAAGATCAAAACTTGATGAACCCGTGGCAACGACTTTTAAGTGAGGAAATTCATCGTGTAATATTTTTAACACCATTCCAATATTGTTTATCCGCTGGGCTTCGTCAAGAATAATTAAGTTGTAGTTCTTTATTGTGGTTTCCAAATTTCCGGCATTTTCGTATGAAAACATTGACTGAACATCCAGGTAGTCGCAATTGAAATACTCGGATGGCATGGTGGTTTGACTTAGTAGTTGTTTCACAAGTGTGGTTTTTCCAACTTGCCTTGCGCCATAAATGATAACAATTTTGTTGTCGTTTTTATCATTTATTCTCCTTAAGACAGTTTCTAAGATAGTCCGGTTAATCACTTTCATGGTTCAATTTTGAACAAAAATAATAAAATACATGACTTAACTCATGAAATTCATAAAAATTACATGAGTTTAATCATGTAATTATTAAAAAACGGTTCTTATATCAGCACGCTAAAGCAATTGAAAGGTGTTGAGTACTTGTCGGGCTTTTCAACGGATATGGTGGATCGGATGATTATGGCCTCTCAAGGATCAGCCTGCCTCTGAAAGCAAACAGTCTTTTGTTGAGCCTGTTTGGTCAGACTTCCTTTTCGTCACCTCGCTACTTCCCCTAAATCGTAACTCTTTTTGCAGTAACTTTGCACCACAAAAAGCAATTTATGGGCAAGCAACTCATCGACAGAAAAGAGATAACCATCCGGTTTAGCGAAGTGGATTCTATGGCTATTGTTTGGCATGGTAATTACGTTAAATATCTGGAAGAGGGGCGGGAATCGTTTGGTAAAAGATATGGGATTTCTTACCTCGATATCTATGCTAATAATGTGATGGCGCCGGTGGTAAATATGGATATCAGTTTTAAACGGCAGGTAAAATACGGTGAAACCATTATCGTGGAAACGGAATATATCGACCAAAAAGCAGCCAAGCTGGTATTTGATTATCGCATCTTACGCAAAAGCAACAACGAGCTAATTGCCACCGCCACCACCACACAGGTCTTTATCAATCTTGATTATGAAATGTTGCTCTATCCGCCTGAGTTTACCTTGGAGTGGAAACGGAAAATGGGATTATTGGAAACGTGATGAATCGGGTTTATTTTACAGGCGATAATATTATTTCATTTTTGGGGTTCTCTTCATCGGAGAATTTTAACCGGCTTTTGCAGGGCGAAACAGGCATCGTTAAAATGAATAATCCTGCTTTATACCCCGAGCCGTTTGTGGCCTCGATGGTTGACCATGACAGCGTTCACGCGCTTCTTCCGGATACCCGATACACACTTTTGGAAAAGATGTTGATTTTGTCGGTTGAAGATGCTTTAAAACAAAGTGCTGTTGATGTCAGATCCGAAAAAACCATCATCATTCTTTCTACTACCAAAGGCAACATCAATCTGCTGGACGAATCAGAGGCGGTCAACTTTGATACCGGTCGCATTTATTTGTGGAAGTTGGGTGAAGTGATTGCACAATATTTTGGTAACCCCAACAAGGCAATGGTTATTTCCAATGCTTGCATATCGGGTGTAATGGCTATTAATACTGCTGCCATGCTGCTGAAAAACGGCGATTTTGAAAACGCGGTGGTGGTGGGTGGCGATATTGTAAGCAGGTTTGTGTTGAGCGGGTTTATGTCGTTTCATTCGTTAAGTTCTGAACCGTGTAAACCTTTTGATGCCAATCGCGACGGGTTGTCGCTGGGGGAAGCGGCCGGAACGGTGGTTTTGTCGGTTCATCCCCCGGCGCGAAAAGAGGGATTTATCTTTGCCGGTGGCGCCACGGCCAATGATGCCAACCATATTTCAGGGCCATCCCGCACGGGAGAAGGTTCTTACATTGCCATAAGTAAAACCTTAAAAGAAGCCGGTGTCAGCTCATCGGAAATCGACCACATCTCAGCCCATGGCACAGCCACACCCTATAACGATGATATGGAAAGTGTTGCGCTCTCCAGACATAATCTGAACAGCGTTCCGGTAAATAGTTTGAAAGGTTACTGGGGCCATACATTGGGAGCCGCCGGTGTTATTGAGACAGTGGCACTTTTGCAGGAGATGAAAAACAGCATACTGATTTCAACCAAAGGTTTTTCGGAAGCGGGAACAGTCGAGCCTCTGAATGTAATTGCGCAAACTGAAAAAAAAGAACTTACCACGTGCCTCAAGATGGCTTCGGGGTTTGGTGGCTGCAATGCATCATTACTCATTAAAAAGGTGCGGTTATGAGCAGCAAGGGAAATCATATCACCATAAAAGAGAATAAGATTTTTAGAAATGGAGAACTTTTTTTTGAAACCGAACGGGAACTCTCACTAAAAGATTTTCTGAAAGCTGCCTGGAAAGCGTTGAAGGTTAAATACCCCAAATTTTACAAGATGGACGAAATCAGTAAGCTGGGCATGTTGGCAGCAGAGGTGTTGCTGATGGATGAGCCTCATAAGTCGTTTGCCGAGGAAGAGGTGGGAGTAGTTCTTTCAAACGCTCACTCCACCTTGGTTACCGACATCAATCATTGGAATACGGTAAAAGAGGACAATAATTTCTTTCCAAGTCCGGCCGTGTTTGTTTACACCCTGCCCAATATCATGATTGGCGAAATCTGTATAAAACACAAGCTAAAGGGTGAAAATGCCTTTTTTATTTCTGAAAAGTACAACGAAGCGTTGGTAAGGCAGCACATTAACCTGTTGATGACTCAAAACAAAATGAAAGCGGCTATTGGCGGTTGGGTCGATCAATGGGAAAAAGGGTATCTCGTGGAGATGTTTTGGGAAACCGAAAGGTGATTCGTTTTTTTTTGGAGATGTTGCAATCATCTGTATCTGTCACTGTTTCAGCTTGACCCAGTCCGGTTTTTTATGCTGTTTTGGTTTTCGGCCGTAAATAAAATCATCCAGCTTAAGAGCTGCTTTTCGAAAGAGTGCCGACTGTCTGATACCTGCCCGGACAAAGTTGTGGAGTGCATTATCGGGATGCGAGTAAGGACAAACAGCCACACACCGGCCGCAATCGGTACCGATTATACTCCAGTAATTAAAACAAAGCTCCTGGTTTATTTGCCATCGTTTTACGCCATCAACCTCCTGAACATCTTCAAAAGAGATGGCTTTGGAAGGACAAACGTCGGCACATTTCTTACATTGAATACAAAAGTCGATAAAGGTAATATCAGAAAAACAGAAGATTCTAATGTATAGTGGTGGGATTAACCTAATATACAAACGTCTGTTTTGGATTGTTAAATTACCATTTTGTAGCCAGCACCCCTGTTTTCTTCCAACTTTTAATATAGCCATTCATATCAAAAGCCCGAATATAGAAAATATAGATTCCCACTAATGCCTTGGTGTTGTCATCGGTAATCCCGTCCCAGCTTATGCTGCCGGAAGTTCCTGCAAGTTCATTATCACTTAAATGGCGAACCGGTCGTCCGTTTTGGTCGTAAATAAGAATTTTCAGGTTGTAACCCGGTCTGTCAAAATGGTAATGGATATTGATAACATCATCGTGGCCATCGTTGTCGGGAGAGAAGGTTTCGGGTTCGAGGGTTATCTCATCGTTGGTAATTTCAGGGTTTACCCACTGTGAGTTTTTATATCCCGGCGTTCCAAAGCCCACGCTTTCGGCTGCCGAGTGCCAGTTGTATTCGTCATTACTCGGGCCATCGGGATTGATGCGTTCCAGTGCCACGCCATCCACGTAGTTGAGCAGCGGGTATTGCATACTTTCGTTGTAAGTAAATGCGTCAATCAGGGTGTCGTCGTTGGTGGATAAGATAACTGTTCCGCTCTCGTTGTTATACGATGGGAAAGGGCTGACTGTCAAAAATGCATCGGGGTTTTCGGTGGCATATTGTGCTTTTACTTTTTCAGGCGATTTGGTTAAAACGATATAACCTCCCGGCATAAGGAGCCACTGATTTTCCGAAACTGCGTAAAAGGAGGTGTCGGGCGGATTGGGTGGAGAATTTTTAACAGAACCTATTTTACAACGGCTTACATCAACCACCTTTTCCGAGCGGTTGTAAAGCTCTGTGTAATCTACCCCATCACCCAACGGGTTAAACAGAACTTCGTTGATAACGACATCAAATGGCTCGATGTTTTCGGGAATTCCGAAGGAGAGGGTGAGGTTGTCATCAGGTTGCAGCCCGGCACAGTTGGCAATGGTTTTGTCGATTTCAAGATGATAAAGCAAGCCTGTTGTAAAAGGGGGGCTGAAATAGAGTTCCGCTTTTTGCGGCTCTGTTTCATCGGTGTAAACGGCCGAAGGCGATCCGACCCCGTTGTCAACGTTGTACAGATTTGTGTTTTCAACCACCTGTGCTTCCATGGCCTGGTTGAACCAAATTCTGAGAATATCATTCGTAACCAATTCAAAACGTTGAATGGCCGGCAACAGAATCACGTTGTTGTAAACGCTGTTCTGTTCGCCCGGTGTGCCGCCATAGCTGCTTTCGGAAGCATGCCAGTTATCGATTTCCGAACAAAAATTATCAGGATTTATCTGCTCGATAGACCAGCCCCCTTCCTCTTTGTCAGCATCATGATACCAGCTTTTATTGTACTCAACGCGCGATATAACAACTCCCGCATTGTTTTTTAGGGTTAGCAACTGGCCGGAGTTGGTAAGTGAAAAGCTGCTGAACCCATAGAAATCGCCAAAGTTGGCAAAATCGTGGGCGGCATTAGTTTTAGCTAAAATTAAATACCCATCGGGTTTGATGTTCACATTTTCAAAATCCTTTTCCGAGGTTCCGATTATCAGTTTCCAGCCATCCAGCGAAATGGTGCTGCCTGTACGGTTGAAGAGTTCAAGATATTCATATCCCGGCAAGCCGATGGAGGGTGACGGATCGGGATAAATTTCATTAATAACCACATCAAATTTTTCGGCCTGATACCACGAGAAGTCTGCCTGGTAAGGCAACATCGTGTTTTCGGATAAATCTTTCACGTTGGAAACGGTGAGATGATAAACCGTTCCATTTGTAAATTTCTGCGAAAAAGTAAGGGTTGCTTTCAAGCCGTTGAGGCCGGCACTTGCAGGATACTGAAGGCCTTGGTCAACTTGGTAATTGGTAAGCAACGTGGCGCTGTTTTCTTCCACCGGTTCATCAAACACAATGGAAAGCGTTGAGTCGGAAGTGGCTATTGCCGAAACTACCTTGGGGGGGATGGTATCCACCACCACCTCACCCACGTACACCTCGTCCCAGTAAAAATTATCGGCGTTGCTGGTGGTGTATTGAGCATAAAATCCAAACCAGGAGGTTGTTTGAAAAGTATTGTCGGTTCCCGAAGCTTCGGAAAGATAAAGGCCGTTTCCCTCTTTGTCAATAAAAATTTCCCAGTTTCCTGTTTCATCACGAATAATTTTAAACCATAAGTTAAACGAGGAAGCAATCAATCCTTCCGTGCCTCGACAGACAGAAGTAACCGTTTCGCCATCCTGCCTGAAAAGTTCAACGGCATCGTTACTTCCCGACTCGCCCAACTGAATAAAGTAACCCTGTAACGGTTCAGTAAAATTTTGTTGGTTGCTTACAAGGTAAACCCTGCTGTTATTATTTGACGAGGGCGAAAACGACTGTTTTATCCAAAAACGCCACTCGCAACCGGAGCCTTTTTGGTTTTCAGTTGATAGCCATGAAACGCCCGCGGCAGTATCGCTAAGTTGCAGTTGCAAGGCGGTATTGACAATAAATGTTTCGGAGGTTCCTGTCCACGAAGGATTTTGAGTAAAATCGCCATCCGTAAAATCATCGTTTACCTGAGCCGCAACCATTAATGGAAACCAAATTAGTATTAATAATAGTTGTTTCATTATTTTGGTAATTTTGCGCGGTAAAAAGTTTGCTAAAGGTAAGAAAAATAATAAAATTGAAAACCGTTAAAATAGCCATAATAGGAGCCACCGGTTTGGTTGGCAGGGAGATGATGCGGGTGTTGGAGGAGTTTGACCTTCCGGTTGAATTGCTTATTCCTGCTGCTTCTGATAAATCAACCGGCCAATCGGTTTTTTTCAATGGCAAGGAGCTGAAAGTTGTTTCGGTTAAAGAGGCCGTTGAAGCCAAACCTGATATTGCTATTTTTTCGGCCGGGGCAGCGGTGTCGAAAAAGTGGGCTCCGGTTTTCGCGGAAGCAGGAATCTCGGTCATCGATAACTCATCGGCCTGGCGGATGGATGCTGCTGTTCCATTGGTAGTTCCTGAAATCAATGCCGCCATTCTAACAAAAAAAGATAAAATTATCGCCAACCCAAACTGTTCAACCATTCAGTTGGTGATGGTGCTGGCTCCTTTACAAAAACGGTATGGCATCAAGCGGGTGGTGGTTTCCACCTATCAATCGGTTACCGGCAGCGGTGCCAAAGCGGTAGATCAACTGAAGGGCGAACGCGACGGTAAAACGGTTGAGAAAGTCTATCCTCACCCCATCGACCTTAACGTGTTGCCGCATGCCGGCGATTTTGAAACCGATGGCTACACTACCGAAGAGCTTAAACTGGTGAATGAAACCAGAAAAATACTGAATATCAATATTCCGTTAACAGCTACCGCGGCGCGCGTTCCGGTGATGGGAGGTCATTCGGAAGCAGTAAATGCAGAGTTGAAAAAGGGTTTTGATATAGAGGAGATAAAGCAACTTTTAGCTGATACCAAAGGGGTGGTTTTGGAAGATACCCCCGAAGAAAATCGCTATCCGATGCCCATGAGTGCCAAAGGAAAAAATGAAGTTTTTGTAGGTCGTGTTCGAAGAGATTTTTCTGTTGAACACGGAATTAATTTATGGATTGTGGCCGATAACATTCGTAAAGGTGCTGCTACCAACGCGGTGCAGATTGCAGTCTGGCTCATCCAAAACAATTTAACAACAAGATAATTGAAAGTATATCGAAATATAAAAGAGGTTGAAGGCGTTAAAAATGCGGTGGTAACTACCGGCACTTTCGACGGGGTGCATTTGGGTCACCGGGCGGTTTTTAATGTGATGAAAAAGGAAGCTCAAAAGATTAATGGTGAAACGGTAGTTATTACTTTTTTTCCACACCCACGATATGTGTTAGGTTTGGATGCCGAAAGCTTGAAATTTATCAATACCCAACAAAAAAAGATTAGTTTGCTCGAACAGGCCGGCATCGACCATCTGATTATTATAGAGTTCACTAAAGATTTTGCCAGAAACTCTTCCGAAGCTTTTATCCGTGAATACATCATCAAACCGTTAAAACCTAAAAAGGTTATCATCGGCCACGACCACCATTTTGGAAGAAACCGGCACGGAAGCTATGAACTGCTTTGTAACCTGGGCAAAGATGTCGGCTTCGACGTTATAAAAGTTACCCCTCTCCAAATTGACGCTTTAACGGTTAGCTCAACAAAAATAAGAAAGTTGTTGGAAGAGGGTAATGTACATCTTGCCAACAAATTGCTTGGATACGAGTATTCAATTACCGGCATGGTTGTTCACGGTAACGGTATCGGGCGCACCATTGGTTACCCAACAGCAAACATCGAAGTGGGTAACGAGTACAAACTCATCGCTGCCAATGGCGTTTATGCTTGTCGCGTGGAGCATCACGGAGATATCTATAAAGGAATGGCCAACATCGGATTCCGGCCGACCATCAACCAAAGCAGCCTCACCATCGAGGTTAATATATTTGATTTTGACAAAGATATCTACGATGAAACCATCACCATCAGTTTTGTTGACAGGTTGCGTAGTGAAGTGAAATTTAACAGC
>CAZKGB010000002.1:0-3675 GCA_964551935.1 uncultured Lentimicrobiaceae bacterium
AAACGTTTAAATCAATAGCAGGAAACCAGCCTTATTATTTATCCTTTGGCTTTTCTTATCGCAGGAAAATTTTTCTATTTGAACAACCAAATCAAACCAAAATAATTTTTAAAAGGTTGTATGTCAAGTATTATGCGCTTGTGGCACGATAGTTGAAAATTAACTCACTATGAAGCCGGAAAAGTAACCGGCATGGCTGCTGAAAATGCTTTTTAGGCTTCATCTTTAATTTGAAATTTTGGTTAGTAAATATGAATTCAAATTAAACATTAGTTTTAATTTGTGGTTTGCGTGGGGAGTTGGTGGTTAGACTCCCCTTTTTTTATTTTAACCCGGACAACAACCTGCTTAGGCTCCGGTCTTAACAGAGTGTAAGTTGTAAGCGCGGTTTTACAATACTAATTCACGGGCGGTTGGTAATGAGGCCCCGGACCGTGATGACCTCTGCCGGGTTCCATTCCGGGTGACCGGAAATGATCCGGACGGTTTTTTCTCATCCGCCTTTCCATCCGTTCCAAACGTTTCATCTGGTCAGCCGTAAGATACCGGTTAAGCTCTTGTTTAAACTGTTCCATTAATAGGCGATGATTTTCACGGCATTGAATAAATAATTCATGGTTTCTTTTTGCCTGTTCCCTGAAAACAGGTTCCAACTGTTTTCGTTGTTCCTCGTCAGGCCTGATAACACTCATGAGTTGCCGGCTAAAACCCTGTTCAGTATAAAAGTTTCTGAAATTGGCCATCTTCGAGTGCATCACCCGGCCACTTATCAAAACACCTAAAACGATGCCTATAATCAATGTTCCGGTAAGTATTAAACTGTTTTTTAACTGTAAATTCATGATATTAAGTTTTAAAAAGTTGATAATGCCAACAACAAATTATCCTTTGAAAGATCTGACAATCCCAACAACGAATCAAACGAAAAATTGCCATCGGTAAGGTAAACCGAAATTAACAAGGCAATAATGGCGGCCACTCCTGTTAGGGCAAATCGTTTAAATAGAAAATAGAGATTGTCAGCTTCCGCCGATACGTTGGAAACAGTCTCCAAAACCCTGTTACTAAAGCCGGGTTTAAAAGCAGGAGTGTAGCCTGACAGCATTTTGTGTAACGCTTCCAGTTCCCTTTTCTCCTGCTGAAGCTCTTGGTTGCTTGCCAGTGCCTCATCCAGTTGGTGCTGTTCTTCAGCAGTTAAAGCCTCCTCTTCGTACGATTTAATTAGCAATTCCTTTAAAGTTTCCATAATGGTTATCTCTTAATGTGTAAGCTCTTTTTTCAATAACGCTTTCAATTTTTTTTGTGCCCTCGACAAACGCGACAACACGGTTCCCAAAGGCAATTTTAATATCTCGGCGGTCTCTTTAGTGGAGTACCCTTCAACCAGCCGAAGTACCACCACACTTCTAAATTCCGGTTCCAGCTGCGACAGGGCATTTTCAATTACCTCGCGGTTATCAATGCTTTCGGTCAAATCTTCACCGCTAAGCTGATACTCCATTTTACCCAGGTCGTTGGTCTTGCGGGTTTTCTGCTTTTTCAAAGCATTGAGCGAAAGATTAATGGCAATACGTGTAAGATAGGTTCCCAACGCCGAGTCGCCTTTATACTGGCCCATCGCCCTGTAAAACCTTATAAAAACCTCTTGCCCCGTATCTTCAGCCTCCTGTGTGTTACCAAGCATACCCATCACCGTTTTGGCAACCAGCCCTTCGTATCGACGCACGATAATACCAAAGGCAAAGTTATCCCCTGCAGTTGCCTTTTTAACCAACTCAAAATCTTTTCGGTGCGCCTCTTTCACGGTTTTTAGTTGTTTGCTATGTTAGACAAAAACAATTGTCTGTTTATTCCTTGCTATTTTTCAGGGCGTGTCCTTCCTGACGTCAGGCCGGGCTTTCCGCTCTACTCCTCGCCACGCCGGAAGCGTGTCTGTGGGGTGCCGCTGCAATCCCTCACGCGGGGTACAGTGGTTGTTTTTTACTTACCCGGCCTTTAAGGTAAATTTATCTGTAAATATAGAAATTCTTAAAGTCGGTTTATAGACTGAAAATAATCAGGCGTCGGTATTATACCTCCTCCTCCTGAACTTTTTTATAAATTCGCTTCGAAACCTTTATACTCACCTCGTAAAGCCCCACCAACGGTATTACAACCATTATCTGACTAAACATATCGGGAGGGGTAATAATGGCAGAGAGGATTAACAAAACAACAAACATGTATTTGCGGTTTGAGGTTAAAAACTCCGGCGTGATAATGCCGATCTTGGTAAGAAAATAAACCAGTATGGGAAGTTCAAAAACAATACCCACGGCAAAGGTAACCGACACCACCGTGTTGATGTACGATTTTAGCGATATCTGGTTCATAACCGAAGCACTCACCTGATAATTCCCCAAAAAATTAACCGTTAACGGCACAATTAAAAAATAACTGAACAATACACCCAGCATAAAAAGTAATGAGCTGATAAACACACCACCTCTACTGTACTTTTCTTCTTTATCGTGCAGTGCGGGTTTTACAAAGCGCCATATTTCATATAAAATATACGGAAAAGCCAAAATAAAACCTGCTACGGTTGAAATGTACATGTGGGTTAAAAATTGCCCCGACATGCTGATGTTGATAATTTGAAAATGAAGGCTCTTAATGCAAATAGAGGAGACGTGAATTATTTCACCAATCCGGCAAAGAACCCTGTTGGTAATAAAATGAGGGGTACTGGGTGCTAAAATAATGTAATCAAATATTATTTTCCGATTTAAAAAGGCAATAACGGCAAGCACCATTACCGCTATGATTGACCGCATAATGTGCCAGCGAAGCTCTTCGAGATGATCCCAAAAGCTCATTACCTTTTCTTCTTCTTCGGGTGCGTGTTTGGTTGTTTGCTCTTCCATAATGTGTCGGACAAAAGTACTAAAACATAAGCAACACAAAGCAAACTTACTAAATAATAGCGTTTATACCCCTTTTGTTGATTAATATATATACCTTTGTAAATATGAAAACAGTACACACTATTCAGACATGCGAAAAATGTGTCTTCCGTAACCTCCTTTTTGGTTCATTAAATCCGCAGGAGTTCAGGTTGATTAATAATGCACGTGCTGAAAAGATTTTTTATAAAGGCGAAGTAATTAAAAAAGAAGGGGATAAATTCACCTCTTTTTTATATTTGCGTACCGGACTTGTTAAGCTGTATAAAACCGACCAGGCCGGGAAAGATCATATTTTAAGCATCAATAAACCCGGCGACTTTGTAAGCTTGTTACATCTGTTTTCAAATAGTTTTTATCAATACAATATTGCTGCTCTCGAAGAAACACACGCTTGTGAAGTGGAAATGGAAACCATTATTCATCTGGTGAAAACCAACGGTGATTTTGCATTAAATGTTATGAAGCGGATGGGTGTAATAGCTGACGATGTTATTTCGAGCCTCTTTAACAAAGCGCAATTACAAATCAGAGGAAAGGTGGCCAGCATTATTTTGTATTTTTCTGACCAGGTGTACAACAAACAAAAATTTGTATTGCCTGTTACACGGCGAGAAATTGCCGAATTGATAGCCATGTCAACCGAAAATGTTATTCGTACGTTATCGGAATTTAAAACCGATAATATTTTACGGTTTAACGGGAAAGAGGTAACCATTGTAGATTATCA
>CAZKGB010000002.1:3775-29469 GCA_964551935.1 uncultured Lentimicrobiaceae bacterium
CCCTCTGTTATTCCAACTAAAACATCTACGATTGCGCTTTAAGCGGAAACTCACAGGCCTGTCCAAACGAATTCATCCGGGCGGACAAATGATTATACTATACTAACACTTGACCTATAATCTAACTCACGGTTTGTAACCGTGAGTAAATTAAAACAGCCAACAGTTTTAAAACTGTTTAACGAACTACTAATATAGGAACAGTTCTTGGCCGGTTTCCTGAAGGATTTATTCAGGCACCTGATAAATAACCGTGCTGTTTCGGTATCCCGATTTATCTTTATACCAGTCGGGATAGGCTGTACCGGAGGAGGCTGCCCAATCGTAAAACTTAAGGTAGCCAAGGGTGATCTCATTTTTTTCGATCAGGTAGTCAAAACTTTCTGAAATATTAATAGCCCACGGTAAATTGTTGGCTGTTTTATAATACCGGCCCGCATTGGGGTCGCTGGTATCGTCCATGCTACCGAAATAACTTACATCCACCAGCGATGTGGGTGGATAATCGGGGAGGTGAATCTCTTTTCCCCTTGTTTTACTTACAATCATAAACGGGTTGAAATGGATCAGGTCGATATCTTGTGCCGTGTACTTATTAATGGCAAAAGCCATCGAAATTACAATAGTGTCGGGGTCTACATACTCTTTATCGGGATCTACATTGACTCCAAACCCTTCGCCGGGAGGCATAATTTCGTTGGCATTGTCAAAAACAATGATGGTTGGTTTCTGTTGTCCCGATTCCAGCCCGTTATCTTCTAGCTGAATGTAATCCGATTTTAAAACGGTTCCGCTTACCGTTAAATCAGCAGCAGCGATGTTGTTGTTTGGCAGCTGGAATCCAAAACCGTTGGGTTGCCCGGCACCAATTGCCCTGATTACAAAAGTACCGATAACATCCACCACTTTGTTCGATACGTTGGTAACGGTAGTAAACTGATAATCTAACACCAGGTCATTAAAATCGTAATCACCTTGTCCGGGCCACAGGTCTTCAAACGAGAGGCTTCCGAAGTTGGCAGCCGGAAAGTAGTTGTTAAAAGCTCTGGCCGGATCGTTGGGATAATCATCTTCCGAATCTTTTACCCCGTCGCCATCGCCATCATCGGAACCACTGTTATCCTGGTTGTTGTAAATAGCCTGAATTTCGGTTTGGGTTAATGCTTTATTAAAAAATCTTACATCATCAATACTGCCGTGAAAAAATTTCTGAGCGCCGTTGTTTGAGCCTATCACAAAATCTCTTCCGTTGATATGAAGCTTTCCGTTTACCTGTTTGCTGTTGGTAAGCTGTCCGTTAACGAATAGTTTTAACACCGCACCGTTGTAGGTTAACGCAATATGATACCACTCGTCGTAAACCGGAATTCCGTTACCCCAGTTTAGCGAATAACTTTGGTTGGATGCGGTACGTATCTGGCCTGCCCAGCCGTTCCAGTGATCCTGTAGGATACTGTGTCCGTCCCAATCCCCTTTTTCAGCAATTTTGGCTGTTTTGTTCTCGCTGGTTTTTGCCCAGGCCATTATGGTAATTTGATCGGAAACATTCAGGTTGTCGGCATTGGTAACCAGCACAAAATCGTTTACTCCGTCAAAAGTTAACGCCGACCCTTCTGCTCCGTCCGAAGTCCATTGAGGCCCCAGGATAGAACCGTTGTTGGTACCTTGTGAGTCGGAAGCGGTGTTACCTGCGTTTTCATTAAATTTCCACCACGAAACCAGTGCATCATCTCCACTATCGGGGTTGGGTGTATCGGCATAAATGGTTGAAATCTCCTGTTGTGATAAAGCTTCGTTGTAAATAGCTACTTCATCAATGGTGCCGTCAAAATAGTTTATGGTACCTTCGCTTCCAATATAAGTGGATGAAGAGGAGGTTTTAAGGTTTCCGGATCCATTTTTCTCTGTTATCAAAACGGCATCCACATACAGTTTTAGTTTATTCCCATCGTAAGTGGCTACTACATGGTGCCAATCGGTGTCAACAATTCTTTTTTTCCAGGGGGTTGTAACCGATTTCCACCCCGGGACATAAACGGCAAAAGTAACTTTACCATGATTATCCATGCGGAGAATGTATTTGGTTCGGCAAAACAGAAAAGCGCCGTCGTCGTTAGCCGATTCTTTTTTTATCCAAACAGAGAGGCTGATTTCATCGCCGGTAATATTTAGTTCGTTGTTGAACGGTATTTCAACGTTGCCATCGGAACCGTTAAAATTAAGGGCACTTTGGTTGATGCCTGTAGTCCAATCGGCACCGGTTATGGTTCCATCGTTGTTACCATCGGAGTCGCCGGCAACACTACCCGAATTTTCGTTAAATTGCCAGTAGGCAATTCTGTTATTATCTCTGTTAATAATCGGATCGGTTTTAACGAAAGCCTGATCCAGATCCACGGAAATATTTGTTCCGACAATATCAACCGCTTTGTTGTTAACAAGAACGCGGTTGATGTACTTTGGAAGGTTTATCGAAACATCGTAGGTGTCGGCAAGACCGTTGTAAAAACCTTTATGAAACAAAACCAATCCATCTTCCGAAGTGATTTTAATAACACCTGATGTACCCTTTTTTATCATAAAAGTAATGTTAGACGACGTTTGCCAATCAAAATCGTCGCTTACCGATAGCTTTTTGATGCTGTTGTTGGTGGGTTGAGGATTATGTCTGTTGCAGGATGCTGACAGAAGCATACCAATTATTAATAATGGAAAAAACAGAATTTTCATAACTAAAATATTAAGTTGCTCAAAAGTAGTAAAAATTAGGGGTAAAATCAAGTTATAAATATTAGACTGTGTTCGGCTTTCCATTGCACGTCGTAAAATGGGGGAGCCTATTTCTATGTCAACAGAAAATGCTATCCGCACGCTATCAGCGTTTAAAAAAGGAGGTGTTATTGAGTTTGACAACAAAAATATTACCCTACCCGAATACCATCGTCTGGTAAGAATTTCAGAAACAGGTTAATAAAACACTAAGAATGAATAGTTATTTTCTTGGCAATTGTTACGGCCTGTTGTACCCTGTCGGCGATACCCACGCCATCGATAACACTGCCTGCTAAAGTAAAACCCTGATATTTTTCTTCAAGGTAATGAATGGTTTTAATTCGCTCAAGGCTCTCTTTGCCATACTGAGCAATGGCCCGGTTATAACGTTCTATATGAAACAAATCAGGATTAAAATCCTTGATCTGTAACATTTCACGTAACTCTTTTTCCACCACCTTTTTAAGAACATCATCAGGAAGGGTTGCCAGGCGTGGTCGGCGAACACCCCCCATAAATAGATTGAGTAAAGCACCCTTTTCGGGAGCCCTGTTTTTAAACATGGACGACATAAAAAGGACTCCTAAAATATCACGGTTTTCTTTAAAGGGTATTAATCCACCAAAAGCATCCAACGGAATACCATTCCAGTTTTTAAAGCCGATACTAACCCCTGTAACTTTTGCATAGGGCAGCCACTCAAAAATATTGCGATGTGCCTCGGTTAAAAAGGGAAAAAGAGTTTTATAGGCCGAAGGATTTACAGTACTTACAACATGGGTAAAATATTCGGGCGATTGATTGGTGCCGGTTACTTTGTAATCATTTTGTTGCCGGCTAATAGTCAGGTTGTCGCATCCGGTTTTAATGTGGCTGCTACCAATAGCCTGTTGCAACCCGTCAACCAAATTTTGAAGCCCTCCCTCTATCGAAAATATTTCCCGGGTGGCCATTTTTTGTTCTTCGCTTACCGGTTTATTTCGTTTTTGTATGGCACCTTTAATAAAGCTGCCGTATTGTTGTTCCAAATTGTAGAGCTTGGGAAGGGCGTATTTAGGAACAATATAGTCAGGGTCACCGGCATAAATGCCAAGAATAAACGGATCGACGGCATAGTCCAGAAAACTTTTTCCAAGACGACGTTTTACCATGGATGCCAGGCTTTCCAGCGGGTCGGTACCCTTTTTACGGAAAGGCTCGCCAACGATGCCCAGCTTATCGCGCATCGAAAACAGCGGGGTAACAAGTCCTGACAACGGATTTGACGGTAGCGGATGCCACCGCTTTCCTTTCCAAATAAGGCGCTTGGCAGCGTTTTTATTGGCGATTTCGGTTTGGCAGTAAGGTTTCATATCCTCCAGCAACTGTACTACAGCACTGTTGGAAAGCACCCCGCTGTTGGGGCCTGTTTCAAAGGTAAACCCGTTTTTGGTTACCGTTTCAATAACACCTCCAACCCGCTTTTCCTTTTCAAAAACAACAACAGGAATACCGGCTTTTTTTAAATAATAGGCCAATGTCAGCCCGGTGATTCCGGCACCAACAATGGCAACTTTTTTAGTTGATTCCATACCTACAATGCTTTGGAAAATTTCTTTTCTGAAACTTTCATGAGCGGGTCAAAAGCTGCTGCTATGTTTCGGATAAAAAACTTTCCGGTTTTGGTTACGTTTACCTCTTTGTCGGTAAAGGTTATAAAACCTTCGTTTTGAAATTCGGTTAGCTGTTCGGCACTGATTTTAGTGAGTGCTTTTACCTCTTCGGGGGAGGTATCAAAACGGGCAGCTGTTTTATCCCACGAAAGATACAGGTTACACATCAGCTCATCAATAATATTGCGTATTATTTTTTCTTCTCTGTTTAAAACATAACCTTTTTCAATGGGCAGCAATCCCTGCTCAACCATAGAGTGGTACTTTTTAAGATCTTTGGTGTTTTGCAGGTAGGCATTGTTAAGTTGGCTGATACCGCTTGCTCCAAGTGCGTAAACCTGTCCCGTGGTGGCAAGCGTACTGTATCCCTGAAAATTGCGATGCAGTGTTTTTGTATTTAACGCTACGGTAAGCTCATCATCGGATTTGGCAAAATGGTCGAGACCGATATCGCGATAGCCGGCTTGGGTTAGCAACCGGTTAGCAGCTAAAAACATGGTAATTTTTTCGTGCGACCCGGGCAGGCCATAGCTCTCCAGTTTTTTTTGTGTAGGTTTTACCCACGGAACATGAGCATACGAAAACACAGCTAACCGGCTTGGGTTAATTTCAATGGCCCGTTTTATGGTCTTTTCAAAAGAGGCCAGTTCTTGAAATGGCAAGCCGTAAATAAAATCGAGGTTAACCGAAATGTTTCGCTGGTCTTGCAAGTAAGAAACGAGCTCATCAACCGGAATAGCCGTATCGTCGCGGTGGACGGTTTCCAGTACTTTTTTATTAAAGTCCTGAATGCCGAGGCTAAAACGGTTAAATCCTGCATCAATCAATCTGTCGAGATATTCGTAAGTCAGGTGTGCCGGATGACACTCCATGGCAATTTCAGGATTTTCAATAAAACCAAATCGCTGTTTAAACAGATCCATTATTTCTTCAACATCCTCCACGGGAAGATAATTGGGGGTTCCGCCTCCCCAGTGAATTTGCGATATTTTCCGGTTGTCATCAATTAAACCGGCTACTATGGAAAGCTCTTTTTTGAGCGTTTTTACATAGTCGTTCATTTTGTTTTTGTCTTTGGTAATAACCGTGTTGCATCCGCAATACAAACAGTTTCGCGAACAAAACGGAATATGGATGTAAAACGAAAGGTTTTCGGGCTTTTCGTTGTTTGATTGCAGAATAACCTCTTCTGCCTGCTTTGGCGAAACATTGTCGCTAAAATAATTGGCCGGAGGATAGCTGGTGTATCGTGGCGTAGGCACGTTATATTTTTCCAGGTGATATGGTGATAAATCAATCATGATTTTATGTTTTTTAATGAATTATTATTGTCCCTATACAGGAGTGGTACAATTAAGAAAAGCACAAAGGCTATTACCCCTTCAATTAAAAAGAGATGTTGATAGCCGACGAGATAGGTAAGTTTACCGCTTCCCACTGCAATAATGAGGCTTCCGAGATGGGTGATAACAATTTGAATAGTAAAATCGGTTCCCTCGCGGCCTTTTCGCACGTTGCCCATGGCGTAGGTATAAACAGCTACAGTGGCCATTCCGTAAGCTCCCCAAAGCAGAACCATCGCGATAACGATGTCGGTGTAAGTGGGAATTCCGTGCTGAATTTTAAAAAACCAGCCGGCTGCCAACAGGGCGCTAAGTGGAAAATAGCGAAGTGTTTTTTTCAGACCGAAGCGGCGGACAATATATCCGGCAGGAAAGGCAAACAAAGCACCGGCAGCCGCACCATATATTCCGGTAAAAATACCTACCTCCTTTATCGAGTAACCCAGGTCAATAAGCCAGGGCTTGCTCATGGTTAATATCCCCACCATTCCTGCGTAATAGAGAATTAACAGCAGTACACTTTTAATGGTGTTTTTTTGTTTAAAATAGAGCCAGATATCTTTAAACGATACCTTTTCTTTGGCTCGTTCCCTGATCAGTTTTTTATCAACCTCTTCGGGATAAAAAAGAAGCGGAACCAAGGCAACCAGAGCGAAAACAGCCAGGCCCGTTAAAAGCCAAAACCAACCGTAATAGTGATACACGATGAGCAATACACCACTACCCGTTAAGGCACCCAGGAAACTTCCGGCCGACTGCATACTGTTACCCTGGCCTCGTTCTCTTTTTTTTAGAATTAGAATAGCAAAAGCATCGGTGGCGATATCCTGTGTTGCCGAAGCGGTAAAAGCCAGGAGCATGATAAAAATGATGAGCTTAAAATTCAGGTCGGGTTGTAAAAACCCGATGCTAAAAATAGCCACGGCATAAAACAGTTCCGAAGTTATAATCCACTGCTTGTAGTGCAGGTGTTTAGAGCTGGTTTTATCCACCAGCGGTGCCCACAAAAATTTAAGTATCCAGGGTAATTTAATCAGTTGGATAAGCCCGATGGCAGTGAGCGAATAGTGCTCACTGCGCATAATAACAGGCATTACCGTTGAGAAAAAACTCATGGGAACAGACTGAGCCAGGTAGAGGCTCAGCAGGGTGCCGTATTTTTGTTTTGAGGATACTTCCATGCTTATAACTTCAGGTTAAGAAACAGCCCGAACTGAACCGGTTTTCCAAGCTCTACGTAATCGTGGCCCAGTGCACTGAAATAGTAGGCGTTGTAATTGGTGTTCAAAATGTTTTTACCCCAAACACCAAAGTCGATATTGCCGGTAATAAATGAAACTCTGCTATTTAGCAGCCCGTAAGCTTTTTGCCATGCGCTGTTGTCATCGTTCCAGAATATTTTTCCAAAGTGTTGATAGTTTACGTTTACCACAATTTGTTTTAGCCAACCGGTGTGGAAACGAACCGCGTAATTGGTTCCCACGTTGAGGGTGTAGTTGGGCACGTAAGGAAGATATTTATTGTTGTAAATCCTTAATGAGTCTCGAACATAGTCGATGTATTTAGCCTCGGTGTAACCTGCTCCCAACCATACCTGCCAGTTGTTTAGCGGCAGAGCCCGCAATTCTATTTCGGCACCTTTACTGTAAGAGTGTCCGGCATTTTTAATCATGGCACCCTGCCCGCTGGGAACGGTTTGGTAAACCTGCTGGTTTTTCCAGTCGATGTAAAAGAGGCTCACGTTGGCAATCAGTCTTCTGTTTAACCAGGTTGATTTTAATCCCAGCTCGTAGTTTAAGCTACTTTCAGGATCGTAGGTTTGGTCGTTGTCGGATTCAAACGTTGAGTTGAACCCTCCGGCTTTGTAGCCTTTGGCGACACTTACATAGGTGTTTATTGTTTTAGTGAGATTGTACGACAGGGTAAATTTGGGCAGGAATTGAGAAAAGTGAAGGTTGTTGCTAAAATCATCTTTATGGATGAGATTATTGTTTAGTTCCAAATCGTAATTATAGGTTAACCCCGATGCTTCATAGTCGAGGCGAACACCGCCGGTGGCAACAAAGTTTCCAAAGGGAATTCCAACCTGGCCATAGCCTGCAATGCCCTGCGTGGGCTGATTATACGATTTATACTTTGACATAACAGCGGGAAGGTGAAAAACAGTAACGGCATCTTCGCCATAATCAACCCGGACGTTTTTGTCGGCCTGTTGTGCGAAACCAAATATTCCGGCTACCCAGCTAAGTTTTGAATCCTGCGTTGAGTGAATGGTGAACTCCTGGGTGAAGGTGTTGTGATTGCGGCTTTGTTCGACAAACACCAGCGTGGCAGGTGTGAAATCCTGATCAATCAGTTGGTCGTCGTTGAGGTGTTGAAAACCGGTAGCAGAGGTAAAAACAAACTTTTTGGCGGTATATTCGGCATATAGCCCGGTAGATAATAACTCACGATCGTAACTGCTTTCACGGTTGTAGTTAACATCGGAAGCTGTTTGGTTTTCTTTGTCGTAGATGGCATAAGGATAGCCCAACTGATTGTTTTTTTCGTACATGGCAGTCAGCTGCATTTTGAAATGATCGGAAGGGTGGTACGAGAGTTTTACCCGGCCGGAGTAAGTGTTTAGTTTGTCGGCTGTTTTGTCGGTGTATTGATTTACAAAAAAGCCATCGTTGTGGTAGTAAACAGCATCGGTAGTGAGCGAAAATTTGCTGCCTATGGGCTGGTCGTAGTGCAGCACACTTTTAAGCTGGTTGTAATTTCCGTATTCGGTGTTTAGGGAGAGGGCTTGTTTGTCAGCAGGGTCGCCGGTATAAACTTTGATTAATCCGCCGAGCGTGTTACGGCCATAAAGTGTGCCCTGGGGGCCGCGCAGCACTTCAATTTTGTTAACATTGTAAAAAGCAAAGTTGAAGCTTCCTTTTTCAAAGTAGGGGATATTATCGACATACAATCCTATTGAAGGGGTTCCAATGCGTGAGCCGATACCGCGGATGTAAATGGAAGAGGTAAGCCGTGAGCCATGCTCGGGCATAAACAAATTGGGTACCCGTGCGCTTAATTCGGGCATGTTGTTTATTTGTTGAACCCGGATGCTGCGTTTTTGAAGGATTGACACCGATGCCGGCATTTTTTCGAGCGTGCTGCTAATTTTAGCCGCTTTGATAACCACTTCCTGAATGGTAAGGGTGTCGCGGGTGGCTTTGCTGTTTTGAGAAAGGCCTAACAAGGGAAGAACAACGATTGATAAAAATATTATTGATTTTGATTTCATGATTTTACAATTTTGAATATTATTAATTTTCAAGAACTTGAATAGTACCAATAACTCCGTGGGTTTTGCGGCAGGGATGGAAGCGGCAGCTCGCTGTTGGATATGCCGATGTTGAGCAGGACGCCATGAGCGACTGTAAGAAGCTACCTGGCGGCCTATACCGAAACACGGCAAAGCCAACGGCGACTATAGCAGACAGCCCGCCCGGCCGCCCAAAAAAAGTCGATGGTAATAAAATGTATTACAGATACAGTTTGACGTAGTTGTGGCTTTAGTGCCTCGGAACTCGTTAAACCTTGTATCGTTTTACGGTATAAAAAAATCAGGAAATAGCAGGGGGTGCGCGGAGCGACAGGCCGGAAACGGGTATTCGCCTGTGTATGCTGATGGCGGGAATACACCTCTTGTGGTAAGCAAACAGGCTTTGTAAACCGTTGATGCCGTTGGAAAAAAGAGCCACATCAATCGATAAAAATGAAAAAGCTTGTTTAACAACTTTTTTATCTTTTATCTTAAAATGGGTTTGTGATTCTTTTTTAGCGGGTTTTGAAAAGGGTTGATGGGTTCCAAAGGGGTCGAAACCGTAAATGAGTTTTTGATGGACAGCAATCAAGTCGCCGATTACCAGCCAAAAAAAGGCAAAGGTTAAAACGACCGTTATCAGCTTATGCTCGCGATGATATGTATGAAAACCTTTTTCCATTGGAGGAGCAAAATTATATTAAATATATGTACCCCCCCGGTTGTGTATGCTAATTTATTATGGATTTGAATTAGGTGCAGCTGTTTTGTTGTTAAACTGAGTTTGGTGCAATGGTTATTTTAAGAGGAAGAGGTGTGCCGGTAAATTTTGACAATTATTTCATCCGCTTTGGATTTTGAGGAAACCACCCTTTTTTTACACGTACTTCCTGCTCGATGGTTTCGTGGATACCCCACAAAAAAACAAACCCGGTAACGCCGGCCATGGTTGAAAAAATGATGTTACCGATTAAAAAGGAGACCAGGGTGGCGGTGAACCCAATTAGCAGAAAAACAATCCAGAATTTTTTACTGAAATGGTATTCGCCAACGATACACAACCATCGTGAAAAAACAATTAACAAAAACACGGTTACACCTATTATGAGTCCGCTTATGTTGAGTGTATGGGATAATATTTGGATTTCCATGCTACCTGTAATTTCGGTTGGGATTTCGTTTTGCCTGTCCTTTTAACACACGGTCGTGTTGTTTGAAAATTTCGATGGTGCTCCAGATCATGGAGAACCCCAGAACTCCGGTAATAATTGACCAGATGGTACTTAAAAATAACGAAAGAAAGATAAAAAACAGACCCGGAACAAATAGCACCCACCACGATTTTTTACCGTAAGCATACTCGAGTTTGGCCACCACGGGGTGGAAAAATCCGATTATTAAAAATGATAGAAGCCCCATTAGCGGGCCGGTAAAATATAGGTTATCCATAGGGTTTGTTTTTAATCGGCAATTTGTTGCATGATTAATAAAACAGAGCGGAATTAATCAATTTAAACTATCATTGAAGAGACATGCTATAACGCTGTTTTTTCACGACAAAAGTAACATTGTTTTGGGTTCGCTTTATATTTATGGTTTGTATTTTGACGGGGGTTATTAAAAATATTTTAGCTTTGCACTAATAAAAGATTATTTGGTCTTTTATTACCAACAATTATTATTAACAAAAACGTGTAGTTATGTTATCAAAAAAACAAGCGAGAACATTTTTCTTGGTGGGTTCGTTGGTCACATTCTTTATTTTTATCGGATTGACCATTTTTTCTTTGTCGAAGGCGCAGGATCAAAGCCATTCTGACAAGATTACCGAATCTGTTGCCCGCGGAAAGCATCTGTGGGAAAAAAACAATTGTATGGGTTGCCATACAATCATGGGCGAAGGAGCTTATTATGCTCCGGAGTTAACCAATGTGCTTAATCGGCGTGGCGAGATTTATGTTAAAACCGTGTTAAAATCGAAGACTCCCTGGTCTCCACGAGGACGCAAAATGGTGGCTTACGGTTTCACGGATGAACAAGCCAACGATCTTATTGCTTTTTTCAGTTGGATAAGCGATATTAATTTAAATGGTTTTGAAAAGGTTGACAATGCTGTTTCACCTTTGGCTAAAGACAAAATGAAAAATTAAAAACAACAACATTATGAAATACAAATCACAAAAAGTAGCTTATTGGTTTTTTGCTTTATCAATGTTGTTGTTGGTATTGCAATTAACGTATGGATTTATCATGGGCTTCGCTCGTCTTGGATATGATGGGCTGCACGAGTTTATCCCTTTTAACACGGCACACACAGTACATCTTAACACCTTGGTTGTTTGGTTGCTGTCAGGTTTTATGGGTGCTGCCTATTACATTATTCCCGAAGAGAGTGAAAACGAACTTTGGTCGGTAAAACTTGCTTATGTACAGTTAATTTCTTTGGCTGTTGTGGGTGTAGCTGCATTAACAGGCTTTCATTTTAACATTTGGGAAGGGCGTAAATTTTTAGAAATTCCACGCGAGCTTGACTGGCTGGTAGCCATCAATGTTATCCTGTTTTTGGTAATATTATTAATGACCATTATAAAAGGAAAAAAGAAAACTACTACTTCGTGGGTTCTTTTTGGAGGCCTTTTAGGCGCCGCCTTGTTTTATCTGCCGGGAATGATTTCGTTCGATTCTCAGGTATTGGATTCATTCTACCGTTGGTGGGTAGTTCACCTTTGGGTTGAAGGTGTATGGGAACTTATTATGGGAGGTATCCTGGCATTTCTGCTTATTAAACTTACCGGTGTTGACCGCGAGGTAATCGAAAAGTGGCTCTATGTAGTAATTGGACTGACATTCCTTTCGGGGATTCTGGGAACAGGACACCACTATTATTATATTGGAGTTAACAAAATTTGGTTGATTGTCGGAGGTATTTTTTCAGCCTTGGAGCCGTTGGCTTTTCTTGCCATGGTACTTTGGGCTGTAAATATGTATCGAAAAGGTGAAAAAAAGCACCCCAATAAACTTGCTGTATATTGGACACTCGGTGCTGCCATTGTTTCGTTTTTGGGTGCCGGTGTATTGGGATTAGCCCATACTTTGCCGCAAACAAATTTATACACACATGGTACTTTGGTAACCGCCATGCACGGCCATCTGGCCTTTTGGGGTGCTTATGCCATGATAGTTTTAGCCATGATTACTTATGCCATGCCAAACCTTACAGGAAGAAAACTGTATGGCCACCCCCGTGGACGTGCCGCCTTCTGGTTGTCAAATATAGGTATGTTTACCATGGTTTCCGCCTTTGCTGCTGCCGGCGTGGCACAGGTTTATTTGGAAAGGATTTTGGGTTACGACTTTGGTGATGTTCAAAATAAAATCCAGGTTCATTTCTGGGTGCTTATTACCGGTGCTACCATATTGTCAACAGGCCTGATTCTTTATATTATCGACTTTATTAAGTACGGATTACCCAACGACGAAGCGCTCACCAAATAGCATTTTGTAGTTTTATGGTTTATAAAACGAAAGAGGTTGTCGCTTGATAATCTCTTTCGTTATTTTATCCTGCCCGGGTTTAAAAATCAGATAATTATTATCAAATGAAAGCACCCTATTATCGTTCGGTTGGTAAAGAGATTGAGGTTTTTGAAAAAGCTTTTGAAAACAAATTGCCCGTTTTGCTTAAAGGCCCTACCGGAACGGGAAAGTCGAGGTTTGTTGAGTTTATGGCGCATCAACTTAACAAAGAGATGCTAACAGTAGCCTGCCATGAAGAAACCTCTTCCACTGACCTGATTGGCCGCTATATTATAAAAGGAACGGAAACCGTATGGCTTGACGGCCCGCTTACGGTGGCTGTTAAAAAAGGACACATCCTTTATCTGGATGAAATTGCCGAGGCTCGACCCGATGTTATCGTCGCTATCCATCCGCTAACCGATCACCGGCGCATGCTCTATATCGATAAGTTGGGTGAAACAGTGAAAGCACACGAAAATTTTATGCTGGTGGCTTCATTTAACCCGGGTTATCAAAAAGGGTTTAAAGAGCTAAAACCATCTACAAGACAACGGTTTGTAGCACTATCGTTTAATTTTCCGGAGGCGCAAATTGAAAGAGAGATTTTGATAAATGAAACCGGTATTGACAAAGATATTGCTAAAAAGCTGGTTAACATAGCTTCAAAAATCAGAAACCTAAACGAGTTGGGATTGACCGAAACCGTTTCTACCCGTTTGCTGGTGGATGCAGCTAAACTGATCCATTCGGGATTACCAAAACGGCTTGCTGTCCATACAGCGGTGGTTGAACCTTTAACCGATGAACCTGAAATAGTTGAAGCCATGAAAGATTTGTCTAACCTGTTGATATAAAAGCGATGAGCGTTGATGAATATCTTTTCGGGTTGTTTTCTAATTACATTAAGAAAAGAAAACAAAAACACCTTTCAGGCAGAAAAGAGACTGTTCATTTGAATGAAATAAAAGGACGTTTAACCATTCTGGCAAATGCTGTAACCGGTGAGCCTGTAAGAATTTTCCCTGCCGAAAGAGAAGGGGGATACAAAAACAACAACTTTTTTCTGCCGGTTTTATTTGGTGAGATGCCTACTATTCAACAAAACCTTAGCTTTTATCTTTTCAGGATACTCTATATATCGGTTCAAAAAAGATTGAACCTGAATTTTTCAAATAACAAAAACAATACGCTTGAAAAAGCCAGGCAAAAAGCATTGGAATCTTCACCAAAAGTACTGAAAGTACTTTTTGATGAATACCCTTCTATGGAAAAGGTTTTGAATGAAATGAAAACGCATTACGACAATCTTGCCCGCGAAACAAACACCCCTGTCGATTACACTGCTCTTTTCGGAAAATGGATGTATAACAATCCCGAGGATAAAAACGATACTGTTTTAAAAAATTTTGACGACAGGGCAAAAACGGCAGCTCAAAAGGTGGAAACCATATTAAAAGCCGTCAATCCGGTTGAAGAGGTAAATACTGTTCAGGTGGACAAAAAACAGCAGGAAGATCAGGTTGTACACAACTATTACGAAAAAATAGAAACGCTTGAAGAACACAACGGCGGCATCTGGAAAGATTTTGACGGAGAGGATGAAATGGAAGAGCATAAAGACGCCTTGGATGAGCTTAAGATGAGTAACACCATCCGTACCGATGAAGATACCCACTCGGTGTATCAAACCGAGTTTCTCGAAAACATAACCGTTGCCGAAAGCAGCGACATCAGTACAGATAATTATTATTTAAGCTATGACGAATGGAATTACTACACCCGCAAATACAAGCGTAATTTTTGTAAACTTTATCCAAAGTCAATCTCTGAGAATGATTCAGAATATTACCAGTCAACCCTTAAAGAGCATACTACCACGCTTACCAATTTACGAAAAATGCTTACTAACCTGAATAATCGATATCAACAGCAACGCAGGCAAACTCAAGGCGATGATTTTGACATGGATGCTCTTACCGATTATGTGATTGATGTAAAAAGCGGACACACGCCCTCTGAAAAAATATATCTCTCCAGGCGAAAGCAACAGAAAGATTTGTCGATTTTATTGTTGCTGGATGTTAGTCTGTCAAGCGACGGGTATGCTGCCAATAACAGGATAATTGATGTGGAGAAGCAGGTATCCATTCTTTTTGGTGAGATACTGGATGAGTTTAATGTGGACTTTTCCATTAATGCTTTTTTCTCCAAAACACGAAATTATTCCACTTATGTCAGCCTGAAAACTTTTGACGGCGATTGGAAAGCTGCCAAACACAAAATCGGAACGGTACAGCCACAAGGGTTTACACGCATCGGGACCGCTTTGCGGCATTCGGGAATGTTACTGGAACAACGAGCATCGAAAAGCAAATGGATTATACTGCTTTCGGATGGTAAACCCAACGATTACGACCGCTACGAAGGAAAATACGGTATTAACGATGTACGACAAGCGCTGCACGAGTTACAGTCAAAACAAATTAACGCCTACGCCCTTGCCGTTGAAGCGCAGGCCAAATATTACCTGCCCATCATGTTTGGCCAAAACCATTATCAAATATTAACAACACCTATGGATCTTTTGGGGGCACTTGTTAAGCTTTACGAAAAAATCAGAAAATAAAATCATTTTAAAATGGAACAAACAAAAGTTGATTACAAAAATATTTTTTACCCTCCCGGTGGTATATTAATATGGATTTTGATACTGCTTGAACTTATCACTTTCGGCGCGGCATTGATAGGCCTGGCTGTTTCCAGTAAAGAAGATCCGGCCTTGTTTCATAAATCGAGGTTAATGTTAAACGTGGTTTTCGGAGCCGTTAATACGCTTTTTCTGCTTACCAGCGGCTATTTTATGGCGATTGCCATGCGCAGTTTAAAGCAAAACGATTTTAAACGCACACTCTTTTTTATCAAACTGGCCATGGGTGGCGGTTTACTGTTTATAATACTCAAAGGGGTTGAGTACTTCGAAAAGTTTTCGCTCGGTATTACCTTGGGCTACAATACCTTTTTTAACTTTTACTGGCTGTTGACCGGTTTTCATGTAATTCATGTGATAGTGGGATTGGTTTTGTTGCTTTTTATCTTTTTTGGATTGAAGAAAAGAAAAGGTGATTACGACGTTTTAGATGCAGAAGCCGGAGCGGCCTTTTGGCACATGTGTGATTTAATTTGGTTGCTGCTTTTTCCCATGCTTTACCTTGTTTTATAAATCTTTAATTCTGATAATATGAAACTTACTCACGAAAAAATAATCATCGTACTTTATATCATTACATTGATAACCGCCATATCGTCAAGAACCATTAATAGCTGGTATTTGGCAGCCATGTTAATTATCGGCCTTTCAGCCGTTAAATTCTTTTTTGTCTTTTTCCAGTTTATGGAGATGAAACATGCCAACTCCTTTTGGAAGACAATTATTATCATCTATCTGGTGGCCTTTACCGGGGCCGTTGGAATAATATTGCACCTTTGAAAGTGATGAGTAGTTTGTTTTAATAATGAATTTATTTGAAAAGAATTATGACGAAAAAAGTTAAAATAGCGTTGGCATCGGCACTACAGCTGGGTTTGATAACATCAATAGGAAGTTTTGTAGGGTGGCCTTATATGGATTATGTGTTAAAGGCAACTTTTGTCGCTATTTTTTTAACCATCATCTTTTTTATTTATGACATGTCGAAAGACTGAAAAATAACAATAGTATGCTATCAAATGCTTCTAAATATGCCATAAGAATTGTTTTGTTCCTTGCAAGAAACAGTTCGTCTAGAAAAAAGTTCGGGGCAAAACAGATAGCCGAATCACTCGATGTTCCGCACCAGTTTATTGCAAAATTGTTACAAAAGCTTGTCAAGGCTGAAATTATTACATCGGTAAAAGGCCCGGGAGGCGGTTTTTATACCAATACGAATAATTTAAATCGTAATCTACTGGATGTTATAACATTATTTGAAAAGCATGATATTTTTTCCAATTGCTTTCTTGGCCTGCCGGTTTGCGATGATGAAAACCCTTGTCCTGTTCACGATATTGTTTCTGTTTTTAAGGAGGAGCTTCTTGAACGATTTGAAAATCGAACGATAAAAACGATTGCTGCCGAGATGGATCGCGATGGAACATACATTACTTTAAAAAATATAATTTAGAGTTAAATCTCTTTCTTGTTTTTATACGCTTTTCCGGTTGGTTAATCCCGTTATCTCTGTTGTGGATGTCTTTTTTAGCCCGTTTCTCAGAATAACCTACAATTTACCTCCGTTATTACTGCGGTAAATCACTCGACATGACTTTCGTTTATTCGAAGATGAATTTAGATTGAAAACCATGTGCCGGGTCATCCCGAGTGGTTTTTTCTGACGTCAGGAAGAAAAAATTGTATCGAGGGAAGCGGGAAGGATGATTCAACAATGAAAACCCCCTTAAAATCAACACGCTTGAATTAACTTTAAATAAGTAAAATGGGTCGTGGCGTTTTCCTGACAAGCCTTTTTAGCTTTTGATAAAAAGCCAAACAACTTCCCTCTTTCAACAAAAGTTATATATTTACCACAAAAATTGTATCATGTTAGTAGGAACAGCACTTGTACTTTTTTATTTCTTAACACCGTTTTTAATTTTATACCTCTGTCATAAGTTCCCCTTTGTTAATAAACTGGGAGCGGTTTTGATAGCCTACCTTGCAGGTATTATTCTGGGTATATTAAACATTGTCCCGCCCGAATACAAGCAACTTCAGGAAACCATTATGACCATAACCGTTCCCTTGGCATTACCGTTAATGCTGTTTTCGTCGGATGTTAGGTCGTGGTCGAAAATTGCAGGAAAAACGTTGCTGTCAATGATTATCTCCATTGTGGGGCTTCTGTTTTTTATTATTGTAGGTTACTTGATTTTTAAACACAAAAGCTCTCCCGACCTGTGGGAAGTTGGCGGACTTTTAGTGGGGTTGTACACAGGAGGAACCCCAAACCTGGCTTCGTTAAAAATTATGCTGAATGTTAACAACGACACCTATCTGCTAACCAACACTTACGATATGATGGTTTCGGCAGCCTATTTTCTTTTTCTGATTTCGTTCGGGAAAAATATATTCGGAAAAATATTACCCCATTTTCACAAACCTCAACCGATGGTTGAAGCAGAACTGCTTGCCGAGTCGGCAGAAGACCCGTATTGGGGGTTGTTTAAGAAAAAGAACGGCCGCCCGTTATTAAAAGGGTTTTTATTAGCGGTTCTTATTTTTGCCATTGGCGGCGCAGCTACACTGGTAGTACCCGAAAACTCTCAAATGGTGGTAATAATTCTTATCATTACCACGCTGGCCATAGCAGCATCGCTTATTCCCTCGGTAAACAGGCTCCCTAAAACTTTTGAGCTGGGTATGTATTTAATATTGGTGTTTAGCATCGATGTTGCCTCGCTGGTAAATGTTTTTGATATGTTTGGCGCTACACCCCGTTTGTTTTATTATATCACTCTTGTAATTTTTGGCGCCCTAACGTTTCATGTGCTTGTTTCGGCACTGTTTAAAATCGACAGAGATACGGTAATGATTACCTCAACCGCCTTAATTTGCAGTCCGCCTTTTGTGCCTGCAGTAGCAGGAGCACTTAAAAACAAAGATGTTGTCATGTCGGGAATTACGGTTGGAATCATTGGCTACGCCATCGGAAACTATTTGGGGCTTGTTATTGCCGAGCTACTTAAATTACTTTAGTGTAAATTAAACTGTTAACTTGCCAAAATCTCTTTAAGGTCGTTTGGTTTAAACGGTTTGGTTAATACGCTGTCGAGCCCTTCACTCAAATAGAGTTTAACATCGTTTTCAAGAGCATTTGCCGTGAGGGCAACAATTCTCACTCTGTCGATATCCGGATTTGCTTTTTCATATTCTCTTATTTTTTTTGTCGCTTCCAAACCGCTCATTATCGGCATTTGAATGTCCATCAGTATAAGGTCGTAGTGATTGTTAAGATGCATTTGCACCGCTTCGGTTCCGTTGTTGGCGATATCAACATTGATGTATCCCAGTTTGTTTAACGTAACAGAAGCTACTTTTTGATTCACCAGGTTGTCTTCGGCAAGCAATATTTTTAGCTCGGATTCTTCGTGAACAATACCGGTTTCATTTTTTATACCCGACTCAGTAATATTTTTATCTACCTGATAATTAATGGTCTCAAAAATTACCTTACGGAAAGGTTGGTATTTAATAGGTTTGTATAAATAGGCATCAAAACCATTTTTATAAATGGTATCGGAACGAATCATATCGGAGATAGATGAGAAGAGTATCAGCTTGGTGTTTCCTTTTATATTTTCTTTTAATAAAGCATCGGCAAAGTCGAAACCCGACTTTTCGGGCATCTGGAAATCGACCAGAATAAGGTTATAAGGCTTTTTGTTCCTGATAGATTCTTTAACTTTTTCAATCGCTTCATCAACATTAGAGGCCTCATCGTTATGGATATTCCAAAAGCTGAAATATTTTTTAAATATTATACGATTTGAATGATTGTCATCCAATACCAGAGCCCTTAAACGTGATAAGTCTTCTGCTTCGGCAAAATACTCGGTAGTTATCTTTTTATCCACCTCAAAAGTTATTTGAAAAGAAAAAGTAGAACCTTTTCCCATCTCACTTTTAAGCTCCAGGCTACCACCCATCAGTTCAACCAGCTGTTTTGAGATGGTAAGCCCTAACCCTGTTCCGCCATATTTGCGGTTGATAGTAGCATCGGCCTGTACAAAAGCTTCAAAAAGTTTTACTTGCGCTTCCTCTGAAATCCCAATGCCCGTATCCTTTACCTTAAACAGTACGGTTGCTTTTGAGTCGTCAGTATTGCCACTATCCGGCGGTATCAGCTCAGCCGAAACCAACACCTCTCCTTCGCTGGTAAATTTAACGGCGTTGTTAGCCAGGTTTAATATTACCTGCCGTAATCGTAACGGGTCGCCTATTAAGGCTTCCGGAATGGCCGGATCGGTATAAACCAACATCGAGATACCTTTCTTTTCAACAGGCAGCAGCAGGGTGTCACCTACATCTTCAATCACTTTTCGAACTTGAAACGAAATGGATTCTATCTCAATTTTATTGGAATCAATTTTTGAAAAATCAAGGATATCATTAATAACATTGAGCAATGAGCTGGCTGAAGATTCAATAATAGAGACAAACTCTTTCTGATCTTCTCGTAAGCCGGTATGCTTTAATATTTCGGTCATTCCCACAACACCATTCATCGGGGTTCTTATCTCGTGACTCATGTTGGCCAGAAACGAAGATTTAAGACGGGCAACCTCTTCGGCTTTTTCTTTAGCTTTTTGAATGGCATGATGACGGTTTATGGCTTCTCTTCTTTCTTTGTTGATTAGCAGGAAGAAAAGGGTGATTAAAAAGCTGAAAACAGCACCCACCAAAAACGACACCCTTTTGCCTTTGCGTAAAAAATCAATGGGATAATAAATTTCGTACGATGCAATTAAAGCAACCTGTTCACCGGATATATTTTTAACCGGAAAAAAGGTAATAAGCCAGTTTAAACCGTTAAATCGTATGTACTTTATAGTCGGTTTCCCTTTTGATTCAACTTCCATTACTTCCTTTTTAACCATCTTATTAAGTGTTTGAAAGGTTGAATCGGTAAGGAATTTATTTTTTTCATATTTCCGGTTAACAGCACCATACATCTTGTAACCGCTTACATTAAAATCGTGAAAGTTTTCTTCGGTGTTGCTATTAACTATTTTTTTGTAAACTTCGTTTTTAAGAAGGAAACGGAAAGCGCCAACAAACGAGTTCTCTTCTTCCATTAATATTTTTAACATCGAAACCGATAGTTCAACACTTCCGATGTAATTGCCATGGTAAAAAAGCGGATAGATAAAGCGATAACTGTTGCTAAAGGAATCCTCTTCAAAACCCTCGATATAGTGATGGTTTTTAGTCATCCTTTTTATTGAACGCCTGGATTCGGTTAAATCATCACCAAATTTTTTAGCATTGTGAAACCTTACTATATTTTTTCCGTGCAAATCGTAAAAGTTGAAAATATCGTAGTTTTTCTGTTTAATCACCTGGTAAACCATTCCTAACGAATCGTACAATTGTTGACGGCAGGCCTCTTTTTCATTTTTGCCGGCATGGTTATAACGGTCCACCATTTGCAGTACGCTCTGTTTGTTTACAAAGTGGTCGACTATTGATTTTGAAAAGTTTCGGTACTCCAAAATCCTGGCTTCGTTGTTTTTGGTTTCTTCATGAAGCCTGAAAGCCAGCGTGGAATCGATGCTTGGATTAAAATTTAAAAGCGTGTAAAACACCACAATCCCCAAATAGAGTATTGCGTAAATTATAACACCCAGCAACAAGTCGCTTATTTTAATTTTGATTTTCATTAATTAATCAACAAAGAAAATATTTTTTCTTTTTTTATGATTTAGGTATCCAACAAATTTGCACTTTTATCCCTTTAAAAATGCTAAGATACAATATCTGTTTAGAAAAGAAAATTATATCGATTGGACACAATAAACACATATATGTTTCAGATTAAGAAAGTAACTTTTTTTATATGCCTGATTCTTATTTTATCAGTAGCAACAAGTTCTTTATCAGCACAGCAGACAAATAATAAAAATTTATGTTCTTTTGATGCCGTACTGTTAACATCCGACAGTTTGCTACCGGTTTTCGATGCGCACATTATCAGCAAACGTATGCTATGGGGAAATATCTCCAATAAAGACGGCAGATTTAAAATGTTAGTTGATCCCCACGACACGTTAATGATTACATCCATTGGTTTCGGTAGTAAAATATTTTTTGTTACCGATTCTGTTTGCAATACGCCTTCTCCTGATACCATATTGATGGAAAAAGATACTATTTTAATTAACGAAGTAATTATTCACGCCTATTGGGATTACGAAACTTTTAAGCGAATGATTGTTGAAATGCCCTCGATGGATATCAGCCAGTTTTATCCCGACATGAGCAAGGACCCTTTGATGTATCAACAGCCCGGTCCCTACACCATTGGTGGTCCCATTCAGGCGCTTTACAACGTATTTAACCGTAGTGCCCGGTTGCAACGAAAGCTAATAAGAAACCGGCGGGAGTACAATAAAATAATGATGCAGATGGGAAGGCCGCAAGATACCATACCGGCTATACCTGAGCATATGCGAGTGATGCCGCACTAATGGTAACTCCTTCGATGTTTGCCAACCGGTGAGCGCAGGCTTCAATAGTGGCTCCGGTGGTTATCACATCATCCACCAGTAAAACGTGCTTGTTTTTTAACAGCACTTCATCGCGAACCTGAAAAACATCTTTTACATTTTCCCACCGTTTATACCTCGACTTTTTTGTTTGCGAACTGGTGTTTAACACCTTTACAAGATTGTTTGTCTGAAGCTCGGCATTCATTGCCAGCGCAATGCCCTCGGCAATCAGGTCGCTTTGGTTATACCCTCGTTTTTGCTGTTTTTTGGGATGCATGGGTACCGGAATAACCACCTGAACGGATTTGTAAAAATCACTTTTCAATAACTCTTTTCCAAACTGTTTCCCTAAATAGATACCCACCTGCTTTTTACCCCGGTACTTTAAATTGTGCATTAACCGCTGAGTTTTTCCTTGTTTACTAAAAAACAAATAGGAGGTGGCGGCGTTTAGCTCAACGCGACCCCAAAAAGTTCTGGAAACCGGATTACTTTCGTGAACATGAAAATTGGTTCTCGGCAGATGATAAAGACATTTTGTACAAATCACCTCCTCCTGCTCATAAAGCACATGCCCGCAAGCCTGACAGGTTCTGGGGAAAAAAAGATGGGTGAAACCGTTTATCCAGGGAGAAAATTTCATCAGGAGTTAAAAGTACATAAATCGACAAGAAAAATCAAGCCGAAAATTGGTTAATCAACTTTATTAAATAAAAGCATCAAATACAATTCGGTTAGTACGGTTTAGTCCTTATAAACAACAATACTCCTTGAGAATACGGCACAAAAACAGAACAGGGATTATTCCTTTACTCCGAAAAGGCTGTTAATGGTATCTCGATATTTGTTGTGAATATAACGGCGTTTAAGCTTTAAATTGGCGGTTATCTCACCCGTTTCGATGGACCATTCATGATCGATGAGCTCGAACTTTTTAATTTTCTCGTAATCGCCAAAGTGTTTGTTATACTCATTAATCTCCTTTTTCAACCGGTCACGAAATACCTTTTCTTTTATCACTTGTTTGTTGTTCTCGCAGTTAACATCGTGTAACGAACACCACTGTTTTAAATATTCAAAATCGGGAACAATAAGTGCTGCTGCAAATTTTTGGTTTTCTCCAACCACCATTATCTGGTCGATAAAAGGCGACTCTTTAAACTTGTTTTCAATTAATGCGGGTGAAATATATTTACCCATGGAGGTTTTAAAAATTTCTTTAAGCCGACCGGTAATTTTCAGCATTCCGTCTTTATCAATAATTCCTTTATCACCAGTATGAAGCCATCCGTTTTTAACAACCTCGTTGGTTAACTCGGGTTTTTTGTAGTAGCCCATCATAATACTCGGGCCTTTAACCAAAATTTCACCTTCATGCGAAATTCTAACTTCAAGGTTTTTTAACGGGGGACCAACAGTTCCGATTTTTCGTTGCCCTTTTTCAAACGTGTTAACCGCGATAACCGGCGAACTTTCGGTCATTCCATACCCCTCCAGTGTAGGCAGTCCTGCAGCATTAAAAACTCTTGCTAAACGGGGCTGAATGGCTGCTCCCCCCGAAATAATAGCCCGCATGTTACCACCCAATGCTTCACGCCACTTTGAAAAAATCAGTTTGTCGGCAATTTTCAATTGTGCCAGATAAAACGGATTTGAGATATCATATTCATACTTTTCACCCAGGCGAACAGCCCAGAAAAACAGACGGTGTTTTATTCCGGTCAGCTTTCTGCCCTTGGCAAGAATTTTATCGTAAACTTTTTCAAGCAAACGAGGTACCGTCGTTAAAATATGGGGTTTTACCTCCTGAATGTTAGCGGCAATGGTTCCCATGTTTTCGGCGTAGTAAATCGAAACACCAAGATACATAAAAACATATATGTTGGTTCTTTCGTACACATGACACAAGGGAAGGTAACTAACCCCTCTGCTATACTGGTCAACCGGAAAAATATGATATACGGCACTAACGTTACTTAAAATATTATTGTGCGACAGCATCACCCCTTTCGGGTCGCCCGTAGTTCCCGAAGTATAAATCATGGTAGCAACATCATCGGGAGAAACACTTTTTTTAATCGCTTCCAGTTCTTCCTCTTTTCTATTGGCTTTCCCCAGCTCAATTAAATCCCGAAGATGTTTTTGGTCTTCCATCTCGCTGAAAGTGTAAACACCCAACACCCCGTCAATTTCAGGTAAAATGTGTTCTATCTTACGCCAAATCTCTTTACCTGAAATAAAAACATACTTGGCATCCGATTCGCGTAGGATATACTTGTAATCCGATTCGCTGATGGTAGGATAAATGGGTACATGCACCGCTCCCAGTTGCAGAATCGCGTAATCTACAAAATTCCATTCCGGCCTGTTGGGCGATATGGTGGCAACCTTATCTCCTTTTTTTATCCCCAGCTTCATCAAACCAAAACTAATGTTATCAACTGTTTGACGAATGGTTTTAATATCGTATTTAACCCATTTTCCGTCTATCTTCCCCGCCAGTACATCATCCTTGGGTTCGAACGCTTTATCGTAACGTGGCAATAAATCAAAAATCCTTTTAACTTCCATATCAATGCAATTAAATATAAACTTTTAGAAGAAGCAAAAGTAAATAAATTATTAAATCACGAAACATCTGTATAACAGGTTGTTACAAACCGTTACGCATGCATAATAAAATGTAAAATATTGATTGAAAGAAGGAATAAAACTTTTAAGTTGAAGCTCCCGTTACACCATTACTCCATCACTTTCCTGCTTTATTCTTCCATCCATACAAAACCTCGTGGCTTTAACACAGCGGTTGTATTATCGGTATTGACTGCAGCATTGTTTTGAAACAAAATACCGGTTACAGAAATTTCGTTGTTGAGCAGCACGGTTTGTTCCTTATATGTAAGGTTATTAATAACCAACAGCTTTTTACCGCCCAGCTCACGATAGTAGGCCAGCAAACCGGGATTGTTTAAATCGATAAAGCATGTTTTTCCTCTTCCTAAAACAACCTGTTGTTTGCGAATATTGATCATCGGTTTGAGCAGATTATAAACCTGCGAATAATAACTTTCTTTGTTATTAAGTGCTTTTTCCAGCTTGTGCCAATCCACGCGGCCTCTTACCAAAAACCGCGTATCATCTTTTCCGGTAAGTTTAATGGCCTCTTTATAATACTGCTCATCGTTCAGCTTCCCAAACTCATCGCCATAGTAAACTACCGGTGTACCAATTAATGTAAGCATCAACGAGTAAGCCAGTGCGATGGAATCGGGTTCACGTTTCATCAATTCGGAAAGGCGTGCCGAAATACCTTCTCCCACCCTGAAGTTCCATTCGGGTTTCATACAATAATTGTCGTGGATGTATTTTCTGTCCTCTTCCGAAACGTAAGTCAGCTCCAGACTAAGCTCATCGTGCAGGCGCAAAAAGGTAAACCACTGACTGTTTTCGGGTATCGAGGGGGTTACCTTGGGATTTAACACATTTTTTACCGGTTCGCCGTTTTCCAGCGATAGCGCTTTAAACATTTGGGGCATCAACGGAAAATGATAGGCGGCATGGCATTCGTCGCCATCACCCAGGTATTTTACCACCTCGTTGGGCACCTGACATGCTTCAGCCAAAAGCAAACTTCCGGGTTTAGCATAATCGAGCATGGCTCTGAAAAACTTAACCACCGTATGGGTTTTAGGATGGTTTTCGCAGGTGGTTCCCTCCTCTTTCCAAAGATACGGAATGGCATCAGCCCTAAAGCCGTCAACCCCCATGCTTTGCCAATAGAGCAGGTTTTGAGCCATGGCCAGTAACACATCGGGATTTTTATAGTTTAAATCGGGTTGAAAATTAAAAAAGCGGTGGAAGAAATAAGCC
>CAZKGB010000003.1:0-11511 GCA_964551935.1 uncultured Lentimicrobiaceae bacterium
CATCAGAAAGATAAAGTAGAAAATGGTTTTGGATACCTGGTTCATCGAATTGACAAAGATACATCCGGATTGCTGTTGGTTACTAAAAATGAGATGGCTCAAACTAAACTGGCCAAAGAGTTTTTCGACCATACCATCGAGCGCTCGTATGTTGCCCTGGTATGGGGCGACATGGAAAAAGAGGAGGGAACCATCGAAGGCCATATTGGCCGTAGCCTTAAAGACCGCCGGGTAATGACCGTTTTCCCCGATGGGGAATATGGCAAACATGCCGTTTCGCATTACAAAGTGTTGCAACGGTTTGGATATACCACGCTGGTGGAGTGCAAACTCGAAACCGGCCGGACCCATCAAATCAGGGCGCATTTTAAACACATCGGTCACCCGTTGTTTAACGATGCCCGTTATGGTGGCGACCAAATTTTGAAAGGAACCACGTTTACCAAATATAAGCAGTTTGTGCTTAATAGTTTTAAGCTGCTGCCACGCCAGGCACTTCATGCAAAATCACTCGGATTTGTACATCCAACCACCGGAAAAGATGTTTTCTTCGAATCAGAACTGCCACCCGATATGGCAGCCGCCATCGACAAATGGGATAAATATACCTCTAACCGGTTGAGAGAGGATGAGTATTAGGAGTATATGTTGTGGGTTAAGTGTTTTAAAACCAAATGAAAACTGATAATCATACGTTGTCTTTTCGTCCTACCGACCCGCGAGAACGGATAATACAGATTGACATTATCCATTAATTATTTTCACGGCTTGCTGATAGCCGGTTTCGGCGGCACCATCAATTATTTGATAGGATCCGCTGGTACTTAAGGCTTCACCGGAAAAGAATATTTTTCCTTCAATATCTTTGGCTGCTATTTCGCGGGCATCACCAATACCTACCGTTTGATAAGAATAGGCTCCCCTGATAAAAGGCTCTTTTCCCCAGTTTTGAATAATGGCATCTTCAAATGATGTGCTGGCTTTCCCGTCAAAAAGTAAATCTAGCTCCTGCAAGAGTTCATCAATGATGGCTGACTCACCCAGGGTGTTAAAATAGTCGGCTTTGCTGCCGAAATAAGAGGTCAGAAGAATATTGTCGTTCGACTCCTTGCCATAAGCAGCATCAACATACTTGGTTCCCAGATCGCCATTTTGGATGCAGCCCTCGTAAAACCGGTCGTTAAACTTTAAAAAGAGTTTTGCCCCCTGATCCATACCGATGCGTTTGATGGCGTTAATTCTTTCGGCAGGAAGTGCAGGAACAAATTCAATATCTCCATCTTTTAGCACCGGCACAGGCACGGTAACAATTACCCGATCGGCTGAAATTGAATTACCATTTTGGTCGGTAACGATGATTTTATCGCCACTGTAATCAATTTTTTTAACAATGGTGTTAAGATGAATACTATCCTTAAGCGGTTGGATGAGCAAGTTGTCCATAAAGTCGTAAAGCGATTGCTGGAACCAGTAGGCATCTTCGCCAAAAGTCCATTTGTCAATCTCTTTGGCATATTCTCTAATGGAGATTCTGTCCGCCGAGCTTCCCGACGTGGAGGCCATCAATTCCAATAGCGGAAAGATATCTTCAGGATAGTTTTGCTGTTTCGCATACTCTAAAAAAGTGATGTCAGGCAAAACGGTATAGTCGCCCCAGGCTGCCTCCTGAAAACGGGAAAAGTCTTCGGGGAAGCTCTCCACAAACTCTCCACCAAACCATTTATGTACCCACTCAGCCCAGTCGATATACATTTCAACATGATTTTGATCGGCAATTTTTTTAAGAAAAGTGTTTTTCCCATGGAGCCATTGTGCACCCAGGTCGATAGGAAAGTCGGCAAAGGCATCGGTTTTTTTGAATCGTCCACCCACAACGGGAGCGGCTTCTAAAACATCCACCCTGATACCGGCATCTTTCAGTGTTTTAGCTGCATAAAGTCCCGAAGCTCCTGCACCAACCACTACAACATTACCACTAAATTTCGGACTTAAAGGGCTGGTTTTTTTACAACTGAGTAAAAATGCAGGCACTATTGCCGTTGCCGAACCTGCCAGGATGGTTTTGTAAATAAAATCTCTTCTTTTCATAATGCCAATATTAGTAAATTAAAATAAGTAAGCTTTGAGCCAATTGGGGCAAATATCAGCATGAAACGGCGATTAGAAAAGCGAGTTTTTCCCAAATTACTCTATGAATTTTGCCTGTTTTTATCTACGCACAATGCGTAAAGTAAAATTAGAACAAAAAAAAAGCGAGAAGTTAAACCCGCTTTTTTAAAAATAATACACTTAAGAAAGTTAGTCAATTTCAACAATTTCGTAACCTTCAATAATATCACCTATTTTAACATCGTTAAAGTTTTCAATATTCAAGCCACATTCGTAGCCGGTGGCAACCTCTTTAACATCGTCTTTAAAACGTTTAAGCGAACCCAGGTTACCGGAGTAAACCACGATTCCATCACGAATTAACCTGACTTTGGTATTTCGGTTTATCTTGCCATCCAGCACGTAACAACCGGCAATCGTGCCCACTTTGGTAACTTTAAAGGTTTCGCGTACTTCGAGGTTACAAACAACCTTTTCTTCAGTTTTCTTGGTAAGCATCCCTTTAATGGCCGATTCAATTTCTTCCTTGGCCTGGTAGATAATCGAATACAACCGTACGTCAACCTGTTCGGCTTCGGCCAATTTCCGGGCTTGTGGAATCGGGCGAACCTGGAAACCAATAATAATGGCATTGGATGCCGAAGCGAGCATAACATCCGTTTCGGTAATAGCTCCCACGGCTTTGTGAATTACATTTACCTGCACCTCTTCGGTAGAGAGACGAAGCAGCTCATCCGACAGGGCTTCGATAGAACCGTCCACATCACCTTTTACAATAATGTTAAGCTCTTTAAAGTCGCCAATGGCAAGTCTTCGGCCTATTTCATCCAGCGTAATATGTTTCTTGGTTCTGATCGACTGCTCACGAATCAGCTGCTGACGTTTTGTTGCCAGATTTTTAGCCTCTTTTTCATCAGCAATAACGTTAAACAAATCACCGGCTTGCGGTGCTCCGTTTAGCCCTAACAGCAGAGCCGGCATGGATGGACCTACTTCATCGATAGAAATATTTCGCTCGTTAAAAAGTGCTTTAACTTTACCGTAAACAGGGCCTGCCAATACAATATCACCTTTTTTAAGAGTTCCATTTTGAACCAGGATGTTAGTAACGTAACCACGACCTTTATCGAGTAGCGACTCAAGTACGGTTCCGCTGGCTAACCTGTTCGGGTTGGCTTTAAGGTCAAGCATCTCCGATTCAAGAAGTACTTTTTCCAGCAGCTCCTCGATACCTTGTCCGGTAATGGCTGATATTTCTTGCGATTGGAATTTTCCACCCCAGTCTTCAACCAAAATATTCATATTGGCCAGCTGTTCTTTAATCTTCTCGGGGTTGGCACCCTCTTTATCAATTTTGTTAAAAGCAAACACGATTGGTACTCCGGCAGCCTGGGCATGGGTGATAGCCTCTTTGGTTTGAGGCATCACGGCATCATCGGCAGCAATAACAATAATGGCTACGTCGGTCACTTTGGCACCCCGTGCACGCATGGCCGTAAAGGCTTCGTGACCCGGTGTATCAAGGAAAGTTATTTTTCTGCCATCAGGCATGGTTACTTCGTAAGCTCCGATATGCTGGGTAATTCCCCCCGCTTCACCTGCTACAACATTTGCATTTCTAATGTAATCGAGGAGTTTTGTTTTACCATGGTCAACGTGTCCCATAACTGTAATAATGGGTGTACGAGGTACCAGTGAAGCCGGATCATCTTCCTCTTCTTCTATGTTCAACACTTCACTGTCAACGTCAACAAATTGGGCTGTATGGCCATACTCTTCGGCGACGAACTGAATGGTTTCAGCATCCAGACGCTGGTTGATAGAAACTACCATTCCCAGGTCGAAGCAAGTTTTGATGATATCGGTTACCCCGATATCCATCATGTTTGCCAGCTCACTTACCGTTAGAAACTCGGTCACTTTTAACACACTCTTTTCAGCCTCTTCCTTAGCCAGTTTGGTAGCCCTTTCGTCGGCTATATGGCCTCGTTTTTCACGACGGTGTTTTGATGCTTTTGATTTACCACCCCCCTGTAAACGGGCAAGTGTTTCTTTCATCTGTTTTTGGATCTCTTCCTCGGTAAGCTCTGCCTTAACCGGTTTTTTATGACCCCCTTTTCTCCTTGAGTCGTGGTGTGATTTACCTTTCCCACCCTGTGTCGGTTGTTGCCCCGATTTACCGGTAGCAATTCTCTTTCGAGGTCTTTTTCCTTTGTTGGCACCGCTAACCGGATCTTTTGAAGAGGCAACCGGTTTTTTCTTTTTCTTACCCGGTTTAGGCTCCTCTTTCAGCTCGATTTTCCCCAAGATGGTAGGGCCGTTAATTTTTGTGTATTGTGTTTTAAGAAATTCAACCTCCTCTTTAGGTTTGGCTTCGGGCTTGGGCGTTTCTTTTTTCACTTCTTGTTTAGAAGTATGCCTGGGGTGTTCCTTTTTAGCCGATTCCGATTTTTTGGCCGAGGCAGTATTTTTAGCTTGTTCCTTTTTAGTTTCTGACGGTTTATGTTTTTTGGTTTCCGCAGCTCTCTTTTCTTCTGCCTCTTTTTTGCGTTGTGCTTTGGTTTTTTTAGTAGGACGTGTTTTTTGGTTGATGGCACTTAAATCGATTGTGCCAAGTACTTTTATTCCTTCATCCTCTTTTGTGTCTGCCGTTTTTTCTTCTACAACAGGAGGCTCCTCTTCTTTTGCTGTTTCTTTGGCGGGTTCTTCAGCAACTTTTTCTTCGGGAGCAGCGACTACTGTTTTTTCCTCGATGGCTTCATCTTTTGCCGGAGCAGGAACTTCTTCTGTTTTCTTTTCTACCTGAGGCTCAGGTTCAACAACAGGCTCTTCCTCTTTAGCAGGAGTAACAACAGGCTCTTCAACTTTTGGCTTTTCTATTTCGGGAGCAGCAACAGGTTTTTCTTCTACAACCGGTTTGGGTTCCGGCTTACGTACCGGCTCAGGCTCAGGAAAATCGGTTCCACTTTGAATAAAGATATCTTCCTGATAATCCTCGTTTATAGAGGCTTCTTTTTGATTTTGGATATCATTAATGGTAACCGTTTCGTTGTTACCATAATCCAACCCTTTTTCGTGAGCTTCCTCTTTGACCTGTTTGTCAAGTTGAAATTCTTTTTCAAGCAGCTCTATCATTTCAACTTCCAGCTTAGTGTTGGGCTTTGCATCAATAGCAAACCCTTTCTTGCCAAGAAATTCGACAATGGTTTGAGTGCTTATGTTAAACTCTCTGGCGGCTTTGTTAAGTCTCATTGTTTTTAATGAAGCCATAAATTATCTTTATTTAACTATTCTTGTTTCTGTTAAGAAACGGGTAAAAATACAATTTTCATCTATTAACAAGCACTGACGTATCAAAACTTATTATTTACTCCGGAAACACGTTCCTTCTATTCAAATTCTGCTTTAAGTATTCTAACTACTTCGTTGATGGTTTCTTCTTCCAGGTCGGTTCTGTTAACCAACTCCTGTACGCTCAGCTCTAACACGCTTTTAGCGGTATCGCATCCAACTGCTTTCAGCTCATCAATAATCCACTGATCGATTTCGTCGTTAAATTCCTTCAAATCAACATCCTCGGTATCAACATCGGTATCACGGTAAACATCTATTTCGTATCCGGTAAGTTTTCCTGCCAGTTTAATGTTATACCCCCCTTTTCCAATAGCAAGCGAAACCTGGTCAGGACGCATATAAACCTCGGCTCTCATAGTTTCATCGTCTAAAGTAATGGAAGAAATAGTGGCAGGGCTTAAAGCACGTTGTATGTAAAGTGCGGTATTGGTAGTGTAATTGATAACATCGATGTTTTCGTTTCGCAGCTCGCGAACAATGCCATGAATACGAGATCCTTTCATTCCCACACAGGCGCCAACAGGGTCAATCCTGTCGTCGTACGATTCAACAGCTACTTTAGCTCTTTCGCCGGGAACTCTGACAATATTTTTAATGATAATCAACCCGTCGTAAATTTCAGGAACTTCTGCTTCAAACAATCTTTCAAGGAACACCGGTGATGTTCGGCTGAGAATAATTTCGAGGCTGCTGTTGTTGTTTTTTAAATCAACTTTTGAAACTACGGCACGAAGGGTGTCGCCTTTACGGAAAAAATCGGAAGGAATTTGTTCCGATTTGGGTAGTGTAAGCTCAATGCCCTCTTCGTCGAGAACAAGGATTTTGTTTTTCCATATCTGGTAAACTTCACCGGCAATCACCTCGCCCACCTTTTCGCGGTACTTGGTATAAACGGCGTTTCTTTCGTATTCAAGCACTTTAGAAACCAGGTTTTGACGGATGGATAGAATCTCACGACGACCAAAATCAGCCAGTGTAATTAGCTCGGCAACCTCTTCGCCAACTTCAAAATCGGGTTCAATTTTAATGGCGTCTGACAATTCAATTTCAACACTTGGGTTTTCAATTGCTCCATCTTCAACAATATCTCTAAACCTCCAGATTTCCAAGTCACCCTTGTCAACATTAACAATGATGTCGAAATTGGCATCTTCGCCAAATTTCTTTTTAAGCATGCTTTCAAAAACATCTTCCAAAATACGCATCAGGGTTTCTCTGTCGATGCTCTTCAGTTCTTTAAACTCTGAAAATGTTTCTATAAGATTTATCTTATCCATGTTATTTTGCTTTTCTTAATGATATCTGTTTTTAATCACTAAAAAGTTATTACTACTTTGGTTTGACTAACTTCCGACATAGGAAGTGTGAGTTCTTCACCCAATATTGTTTTTTTACTTTTTCCGCGCGTTACTGTTTTCTCTTCCTGAATTTTAATGGTTTTGTTATCAACTTCCAGCAAGATTCCCCTGATTTTCTTATCATCAGTGGTTACAATATCGACTTTCTTGCCAATATTTTTTTTGTATTGGCGTAACATCGAGAAGGGCCGGTCAGCACCTGCTGACATCACTTTTAATTCAAAGTCGTCGGTTTCCCTGTCCAGATTACTTTCAATGTACCGGCTCAATTCCACACAATGATCAATGGTTACGGCACTGTCAGCATCGATAAATACCTGAATAACATTTGTACTGCTTACCTTTAAGGCAACCAAAAAGCGGTCGGTGCCTTCCAGGTTTTCAGCAATCAATTCTTCTATTAGTTTTTCTGCTATCATATATTTACGCAAAGAGGGGACGCTCTGTCCCCTCCTAAATCTTTCCTCATGTTCAAAACGGTGGCAAAAGTACTAAAAATATTGTGGAATACAAACTTTTTGTGAAATTTTAGTCATCGTAATAAGCTTAAATGCACTCGTATTATGGCCAATAAAAACGGTTCTATTATCAGTAACAAATCAATTAAAGACAGTAATTTATTAAAATCACGCCTGCCGGCATATTCAATACAGCCACCGCATACGATGCATTACAACATGTTTTAGTATCTTTGTTTTTTTAAATTCAAAATACATAATGAAGAATATAGCCATTGTTTGTGGGGGCAACTCGGGCGAATACGAGATATCGATAAAGAGTGCTGCCATGGTGGCACAACACCTGAACAGAGAAAAATACAAGGGATACCTGGTGGTTGTAAAAGGAACAGACTGGTTTTGGGAAGATGAAAACGGCAGGCGGCACCGTATTAATAAAGATGACTTTAGCCTTATATCAGATGGTAAAAAAGTTGTTTTTGATGGTGTATTCAACGCTATTCACGGAACGCCGGGGGAAGATGGAAAGTTGCAAGGCTACCTCGATATGCTAAAAATTCCTTACACCTCATGCAACACGGCAACATCAGCCCTCTCCTTCGATAAGTTTTTATGCAACCGGTTTGTCGATTCCTACGGCATTCAAACGCCTCAGTCGCTCTCCTTATTACGCGGAGAGGCCGTTAATGAGGCGGAGATAATTAAAACTCTGGGGCTACCTGTTTTTGTAAAACCGGCTCAAAGCGGATCAAGCGTAGGAGTTTCAAAAGCAACCAACGCCCCAGAACTTGAAGAGGCCATTAACCTGGCCTGGGAAACCGATGAGCGGGTTATTATAGAAGAGGCCATCAACGGCAGGGAAATTGCGTGCGGAATGATTAAAAAAGGGAACGAACTATTGGTTTTTCCCTTAACAGAGATTGTGAGTAAAAAAGATTTTTTTGATTACGAGGCGAAATATACTGCCGGAATGGCGCACGAAATTACTCCTGCCGATATTAACACGGAAGCCGAAACCGACATCAAAACCCTTTCTTCATTTTTATACCGGCAAATGAACTGCAAAGGTTTTGTAAGGTTTGATTACATCCTCACTCCCGACAACCTCTATTTTTTGGAAGTTAACTCCATCCCCGGTATTTCCGAAGCAAGCATCATTCCCCAACAGGCTGTTGCTTATGGTATGTCGATGGGTGAATTTTTTGATATAGCTGTTGATAATATGTTTTGTTAACCAACTTTACCCTTATGATACCCCCTTTGTATTCCCCTTACAACAACACTTCGGCCGGTTTTAGAAAAAAGATGCTTTACTGGTCGGGGTTCATCACGATTGCTATCACCATAATTTTTAAGATATTAGACCTGTCGCTTGTTACACCCGGCGAAGATATACCCGACGGCATGGTGGCTTTTGAACTGACCAACAACATCCACGACACACGGATTATGGCGGAGATGTGGGGGGAAAAAGGAAGAATTGTTGCAGCATTCAGTCTGGGTTTAGACTATCTTTATCTTATTGTCTATGCTCTGTTTTTAGGTATCATTGCATTTGAGATCGGAAAAAAACTCACTGGCAGGTCGACACTGCTTGCCAAACCCGGGTATTGGTTATCATGGTTGATGATTGTGGCCGCTCTGTTCGATGGCATCGAAAATTTTGCGTTAATTCGAATTTTAACCGGATGTCAATACTCAATGTGGGCAACTATAGCCTATTACTTCGCCACCATGAAATTTACCATCGTGGTTATTACAATCATTTACATTTTGCTGGGATTGGTAATGATTCAGGTTATGCCAAAGTCTTCAAAAACGCCACCAGTTTCGCAGTAGCCCTGCCACGGTGGCTTATCGTATTCTTAAGTTCCGGTGACATTTCAGCAAAAGTTTGGGTGTAGTCGTCGGGTAAAAAAACCGGATCGTACCCAAAACCACCGGTGCCCCGCTTATCGCGGGTGATAACTCCATCGACCCTGCCCTCAAACTGATACTCTTTCCCATCAAGGATTAAAGAGATCACGGTTTTAAAAGTCGCTTTCCGATTACTCTTTCCCTCAAGCTCATGCAGCAGCTTGTTTACATTGTCGTTGTAGGTAGCATTGTTACCGGCATAGCGGGCTGAATAAACACCCGGTGCTCCGTTCAAAGCTTCCACCTCCAGTCCGGTATCATCCGAAAAACAATCCAGATGAAACTTGTCGTAAATAAAATGCGATTTTTGAGAAGCATTTTCAGCCAGGGTTACTCCGGTTTCGGGAATATCTTCATGAACATTTATATCGTTCAAACTTAATACCTCCATTCTGTCCCCGATAATTCTTTTAAGCTCGTTAAGTTTGTTAAAATTATTGGTGGCAAAAACTATTTTCTTCATCTGTTTATTATTAAGGATGTTTAATGCTACAAATTAACAAATTAGATTTACACAATCTCTTTTTCCACTTAACTCAAATCCCAATTAATTTCCGGCAGACCATTTTCGCGCAAGATTTGGTTGGTTTTAGAAAAATGTTTACAACCGAAAAAGCCTCTGTGAGCCGATAACGGCGAGGGGTGCGGGGCTTTTAACACAAAATGTTTGTTAGTGTCGATAAGCGAGATTTTGTTTTGGGCATACTTACCCCAAAGCAAAAATACCACCCCCGCCCTTAAGTCGGAAATAGTGCGTATTACCTGATCGGTAAACCGCTCCCACCCCTGTCCCTGATGCGACCCCGCTTCATGAGCCCTGACTGTTAAGGTAGCATTTAGCAGCATCACCCCCTGTTCGGTCCATTTCGTCAGGTTACCCGATGTTGGAATTTCAACACCCAGGTCGTTGTGCAACTCTTTAAAGATATTTTTCAACGAGGGGGGCGGCGGAACACCATCGGGCACCGAAAAGCACAATCCGTGAGCCTGGCCCGGCCCGTGATATGGATCCTGCCCTAACAGCACAACCCTTACAGCAGTTAAAGGAGTATGGTTAAATGCCGAAAAGATGTATTTTCCGGGCGGATAGATAATATGTTTTTTGGTTTCTTCTTTTACGAAAGCGACAAGCTTTTTAAAATAATCGGCATTGTACTCATCAGCCAGGGCAAATTTCCAGCTTTCCTCAATTGTTGGCGCAACCGATGTGCTATCATTTGTTGTCATTTCTTTATCTTTTTTATTTCAGGGAAAAAATAAGATATTTTAGCGGTATATCTAAAATCTCTGCTATTTTTGTCATCGAAAAGTAATTTTATAAAATTATGAAAAAAATATTAATTCTGGTTTCCTTATTTTTATTTGCCATCACGGTAATGACCTCATGCAAATCATCAAGCAGTTGTGCTGCTTATGGTGAAGCTTATAAATATCAAAAAGAGGTAAAATACTAGTCTGTTTTCCGGGAACCAAGATAGTCATTTTGGCCTGATTTTCGCTGGTTAATTGTGCATGTTCAACTATTTACATATCATAATACTGGCATCGTTGATGCTATTAGGTGTTAACTCCTATGCTCAGTTTGATACCGAGCCCGCTGACACCAGTGAAGTAAAAATTTTATATACCTATCAACATTCGTATGGTGTTACTGCCCACAATTTAGGTTTGGGCATTCAGTACCGATGGGGAAAACGCATATCCTTTTTCAAAAGCCGTATTTTTGAAGTCGAGTTTCAAACCTTGCGCTCATGGAAGCAAACCCGTCTTCTAAATAGTTACGTGGGAAACTCAAGAAGTTATGTTTATGGTAAAATGAACGATGCTTTCACCCTTCGCTTTGGGATGCTTTGGAAAAAACAGTTAAACAGAAAGCCATACTGGGGCGGTGTTGAACTAAGATGGGTGTATGGAGGAGGTGTTAGTTTGGGCATTACCAAGCCTTACTATTTGTACACTATGTACTTTTACGAAATTTCACCGGGAATTTACAACTACAACATTAAAACAGAACGCTTTACCGACAACCCCCTTTGGGATGATATCTACGGAAGAGCTCCATTTTCAAAGGGACTAAACGAGATAAAATTTTCGCCCGGGTTATACCTTAAAACCGGACTAAGTTTCGATTATTCAAACAGTCATGAAAAAATAAAGACACTGGAAGTAGGGGCCGCTCTGGATATACTTCCAATGGGAATAACCATAATGTACAATACCCCAAAAAAGATTATTGCACCCACATTGTACATTACCTTTACCTGGGGAAAATGGTTTAACAATTATTAGAAAAAGGGGGCAATGCGTAAATGCGT
>CAZKGB010000003.1:11611-25299 GCA_964551935.1 uncultured Lentimicrobiaceae bacterium
CCTGGGGAAAATGGTTTAACAATTATTAGAAAAAGGGGGCAATGCGTAAATGCGTGAATGCTTAAATGAATGAATGGTGTTCAGAGTTAGGTGCGTAAACGTTTTGAATTAGATAGAAAAAGATGGGCATACCCTGTAGCCATTAATAACTCTCCGCAACAAATTCCCTTCCATGGCTCTGAGGCGAACCCGCTTCGGGTGTTGCCGTTTTTAACCTTAGCTGTAGCAGCCGTAAAACCAGCAGAAAAATACTTATCCCTAAAATAATAAGCAGGTGCTGAAACTGGGGAATTACACTTTGCCAGGTACCACCCATCAAGTAGAGTCGTTGCATGGCTTCCAGCATGGGAGTAGTGGGAATCAGTGCTGACACTCCCCGTAATACTGCCGGCATGGCGCTTACCGGCCACGAGTAACCGGACAACAGAAACAACGGGTAGGTTGAAAACGCCAGTATCTCCATGGCATGGGTTTGCTTTTTGATGTACGAGCCTACTAATAACGAGTAGATGGCAACTGCCAAAATAAACAACAGGCTAATAGCCATGATAGGAAACAGGGAGGCTTTCACCGGCAACCCGAAAAGGGGAAATATCACGTAAGTGAAAAAGAAAATATAAGTCAAATATAAAAGAATATAGTAGGTAGGCTTGGCCACCATATAATTTATCAGCCCCTGTTTGGAGGATTGCAACACGGGCATCAACACCCCCTCCTGCCTGTCCCTGCTAATGCTTTCGGTCAGCCCCAGCAAAAGTGTCTGCTGTAAAATAATAAAAAAGAGCGCCGGCAACAAAAAGTCACCGTAACTGTTGGTAACATTATACATGGGCTTAATAACAGGCTCAACGGGATTGGCTTGCGCGGAAGCTACTTTCGGGTTAACCCCGTTGGCTTCCAGGTGTTGGACCCTAACCCGCGTGCCAGCTTCCATCATCACTTTGTTTACCGCCATGTTCAACGTGTTGGAAGGCAAAAACCGCGTGGTATTTAAAAACAGGTCAACATGAGCCTGACCCTTTTTCAGCCTATCCTTTTCAAAACCCCGCGGGAAAACAATGTACCCCTGAATGTTTAGTTGCTTCAACTGATGCTCTGCCTCTTTATCACCGGCAAACAAACGAGTTAATTCGATTTTCTGACTGGCCGCCAGTTGTCTGGTTAACGTCCGGGTGGTTTTAGAATGATCGTGATCTACCACGGCAAAGGGCACCTTGTTGATATCCTTTTTCTGATAAATGGATCCCAAAAAAAGAGTGTACAAAACAGGGGCAATAATCACCGTGAGCAGAATGCTGTGATCGGTTATTACCCGGTTCAACTCAGACCGTACTATTGACAATATGCTATTTGGTGACTTCATTTTTATGATTCGGTTAGGGTTAATTTCGAAGAAGCAATGGTGGCTTTATCCAACCGCATGGCCACAAGAGTAGTTACCAGCCCAACGGCGATAAATGCTGTAAGCATCCACAATTCGTGCTGAACCAAGGCCAACGGGGTTCCCATTTGATAAAGTTTAAAGAAAGCATGCAGGAAATGGGTGTAGGGAATAAACTGCGCCCAAACCTGATCGAAAAAGGGCATCCCCATGATGGGAAAGGTAAAACCACTAAAGATAAAAGCAGGAGAATTGTAAAACAGCGCCAAATCCAGCGCCACAATCTCCTCCCGAACCATGGCGGAGAGAGCCATGCCCAGGCTTGCATTGGCAAGAACAAAAAACAAAAAGAGCAGGATGATGTTGCCAACATTATGCTGATAAGGAATGACAAAAGCATTAAAAATAATACTGATAAACAGGGTAATAACCATGCCTATGGCAGTGTAAACAAGCAGCTTTCCCCATACAATATTGGCCATGCTGTTGTTGGCTGTTTCCATCAATCCCTGCCAACGTCCATCCCTGTGTTCTTTGTTGATGGACCGGGTTCCCATAAAAAATACAATCATTTGAAGCATCACGGTGAGCAGCCCCGGCACGAGGTAGTACAAATAGTTGTATTGAGGGTTAAACAGCGAATGCGTTTTGACTTCCACGGGCAAAGCGAGCCGCTTGGCCTGCTCGGGAGTCAATCCTTGCGACACCATTTTCTTTACAAAAGCCCCACCCGAAACCGTTTCGATTAACCGGTAAGCACTTCGTTTCAGAATATTGCCATAAACAATGTTGGTGGAGTTGGTAAGCACATTCACCTTGGTATTTTTCCCTTTCAGCACATCATGCTCCATCCCCCTCGGGATACAAAAAACAGCCTTTTCGGGGTGATTCAGAAAATAGTCATGCAATTGTGCTTCCGACGTTAAATGACTGGTAACGGTCATTTCGGGGGAAGCATCGATGAACGAGATCATGGTTCTCGATAGTTTCGAGTGATCCTGATCCAGCACTGCCACCGGAATATCACGCAATACTCCCGCGGCATAGATGCCTGCCAGCAAGGTAAAAACAACCAGCGGAACCCACAATATAATCACCCTCGATTTTCTGCTGTTGATCATGAGGTGCCACTCGCGGACAGCCACCCTGTATATTCCGGTTAAACTCATAGCGTTAAAAATTTATGATAATCTTACCTGAACGGTCATGCCGGGACGCAACCCTTTGATGGGCGTTACCGGTTTAAGCCGTACCTCAAAAGTTTTTAAATCATATTCTCCTTTTGCCTTGGTGGGAACCCAGGTGGCAAAATCGGCCATGGGCGCCAGGTAATAAACCCGAAAGCGGTAGCTTTTTCCTCCCAAACCCGGAATGGTGCCTTGTAGCGTCGTTCCTTTTGAGCATTTGGAAAGTTGATCTTCCCGGACATTAATCACCGCGTAAACTTTTTCAGGACGCATAACGGTCATGATGGGATAGCCGGCCTTCATCACTTCCCCCTCTTCTCCTATCTTTTCACTGATTTCACCGGAAACCGGCGCGTATATTTTTAATTGTTTGTAGTAGGCTTGAGCCTCGTTGTAAACACCTTTGGCCGCTTCCAGCTTCGCTTTAACAATTTCGAGGTCTTCATCGGTGGCGCCATTTTGTGCCATCCGGTAGTTGGCTAAAGCAGCCTCCATCTGGTTTTTAGCAGCCGTGTGTTTAAACTCCACTTCATCCATCTCCTGTTTCGAGATAATGCTGTCGGCAAACAGAACCTGGAATCTTTTATAGGTTTTATCAGCAAACGCGAACTGACTTTTGGCCATCATGTACTGATTTCGAGCAGCGTCGATAAGCTCTTTTCGCGTTCCGTTTTTTACTTTTTTCACCAGCGATTCGTTGGCTTCCTTCACCCCTTGTGCCTGAGCCAGCTTGGCATCCATGATGTTGGCCTCCAAGGTTGCCAACAGCTCCCCTTTTTCAACGGTGTCGCCAAGTTCTACAAACAGGGTGTCTATTCTTCCGGGTATCTCCGAAGAGATGTTCACGGTTGGTGCCTCGAACGTTCCCACCAGGTATGTTTCCGGATTTTCATTTTCATTTTTCAGCATCCATCCTGTTGCTATTAATACTACCAACAGGGGAATGGATAAGGCAAAGATACTTCTGCTTTTTTTCATGTGTTTATTATTTTTTATGTGTTTGATTTATCGTTTCAACACTTCAATGGCCTTTTCGGGCTGGCCGGTAGCGAGGTAAACATCCGCCAGGGCAATGTTGTAATCGTACAACGAGTGTAGCTGCTCTATCCTGATTTTCTCGTCCATCAGCCTGGCATCAATCACGTCAATCGATTTGGAAAGACCCTCTTGAAAACGTTTTTCAGCCACCTTCAGGTTCTCGTCTGACAACGCGACCGTCGGCTTCATCTTCAGGTAGCGCTCTTGGGCATCCATCACTTTTCGGTACGATTGATTAATCCATAAGTTTACCTGCTGATGCGCGTATTCGCGGGCTTCAACAACTTGCTGCTGCTGACGCTTTGTCGCTTTCAGGTTGTTAACCTTTTTAAACCCGTCAAACAGATTGATTTTAGCTTGTATGCCAATCATTGCCGGCGGCATGACCACTGGATACTCATCTTGAAAACCACTGTATTGACCCCATAGTGCCACCTGAGGCAAAAAGGAAGATCGCTCAACAGCCTTTTTTTGTTGAACCATTTTTTCCTGCTGGTTAATCATTTTGAATACAGGTTGATGGAGCAGCGCTTGCTGTTGCAGGTTTTCAATGTCTAATGGAACAGCTTTAAATTTCAAGGTGTCGGTTAAAACAACCGAAGCCCCCGACGGCATTCCCATGTTGGTTTTTAAAGCCATCATGGCCAATGACAACTTGTTTTCATCATCCGACAAATCACGCTCGGCATTGGCAACGGCAACCTTTGCCCGCAGTAAATCCTGCCGGTTAATCATACCCACATCATAGGCCTTTTCGGCTTGTCGCTCGTGTTTTCGCATTCCCGCTAACACCCGCTGGCGGGTTTCAACCACCTTTTGCAACAACACCACGCTGTAATAATTTTTCAACGTTTCGCGCGTTAGCCGGTCTTTTACCTCTTTCAATTGTTGTTCGGCACTTTCCTTGTCTGCTTTGGCATAGCGCAAGCCGGCCGTAATTTTTCCTCCCGTGTATAAAGGTTGAACAACCGACAGGTTCAAATTGGGATACTTGTTTTGATCAATAACGAGGTTGGACATGGGCATTTGACTAACCTCCTGCATGATGCCACCCAGTACAGGCAACATGTCAGCGGGTATCGCGCCACTTTGTGCCAACGCCTGACTGTAAGCCTGAAGGCCTTCGTCCAGCGAATTTTTTACCAACCCCATATTTACTTCAGGATTTTTGCTTAGCCAGGTATAGCCCCCGTTAGCATCCACCGAGGGAAGGTAATTGCCCTTGGCAGCCTTTACCAGATACTCCTTTTGTTTTACCAGTTCCTGATACTGTTGTACCTTGTGGTTGTTGTTCATGGCACTATCCACCGCGGCTTCAAGGCTTAAGGGAGTAGCAAACTGCTGCGCCCGACTGATGAATGGCAATGACAGTACCAGCAGTAATAAAACAAAGCTATGGCCTAACGCAGGCAGGCATAATCTTTTTCTTGTTTGGCTCATGTTCATGATTATTTTTTTGATTAACATTTCCGTGCAACGGGACGATGTTAGTCAAAAAAGATGCCAGACTATTTTTTTAAACGTTTTATGTTTTTTAGTCAGTTCGTAATAATAAAACGACCATGATCCATGAACATACCGGATAGGCTGTAAGAATGAGCCTAAGGCCTTGTTATCATGCATAGCGTTAGAGCAAACAAAAAAATTCAATTAGAGAAAACTTGAACCTGCCTGAAATGGCATCCTTCCGAAATGTCATGACTAAAGTGCGCTGCACATGACACAATTACCTGTTAGAACACTTTATGTTTATTAGTCGATTCTGGTATTAAACCGATATCCCTTTTATCAGTATCCGAATCAGGTCGTCGAAATGGGGGCTTAAAGCATCGTATTTGCCCTGGAGGAAGAAAGGAATTTCAAGTCCTTTGAGCACCATGATAAACACATCGAGCAGCACTTCCATCTTATCTGTTTGATCGGCAAATACACCCAATTCGATGCCTTGTTTAACAATACTCTTGAGTTGTTCCTTTTCCCAAACATCCATATCAGCACGCAGCTGATCCACAAACTCAAAGTGCTCCATAAAGTCAGCCTTTAGCACCTCATGATAGTTGGCCGCTTTGTTTAACACCGACATCCGGGTTAAAAGATACTGCTTAATTTTCTCCTCGGGATTGAATGCAGGATCGGTAACCACCATGGCCAGTTCGGTTTTCAGGTTTTTCAATTCCTGAGCCACTACTTCCTTAAAAAGGTCCTCTTTGCTGGCGAAATGGTAATACAACGAACCTTTGGCCTTGTGGGCCGTTCGGGCAATCTCATCCATGGATGTTTTGTAAAAACCAAACCTACTGAAGATGCGCGTGGCTACCGTGATGATCTTCTCTTTCGTATTATCCATATCTTTACCTTTCTATTTGACCATGATAGTTTTAGTGTTCAAATATATGAATTAATCAGAATTTATCCTCATTTAAGTGATGGAGGTTAAATAAACTTACTATTGAGCTTGTCACCTTTACCTTAACTGTTTGTTTCTTTCCACAATTTCAACAACAATTTCGGGGTTGGTAAGGGTGGAGATGTCGCCATAATCATCCGATCCGGCAGCAATCTTCTTTAAAATACGCCGCATAATTTTTCCTGAACGGGTTTTAGGCAACCCGCTCACAAACAAAACCTGATCGGGACGGGCAATGGGACTAATCATTTTACTAACTCCCTTTTTAATTGAATTTTTCAGTTCCTCTTCCGAATTCTCGGGAATGTCGGTACAGACTACATAAGCAAATATTCCCTGTCCTTTAATCTCATGAGGAAATCCTACTACAGCCGACTCTGAAACCAGCGGATGTTCGTTAATGGCGTTTTCAATTTCGGCCGTTCCCAACCGATGACCCGATACATTGATAACATCATCCATTCTACCCAAAATCCGGTAGTAACCATCCTCATCGCGTTTTACGCCATCGCCGGTAAAATAGAGCCCTTTATACTGACTAAAGTAGGATTCAACATATCTAGGGTGATCGCCCCAGTGCGTGCGTGCCATTCCCGGCCATGGAAATTTTATACAAAGATTACCCTGAACACCTTTTCCGCAAAGTTTTTTACCATCCGGATCAACAATCTGAGGTTGAATACCGGGCAGAGGTAAACTGGCAAAAGCGGGCTTTGTAGGTATTACCCCGGCAATAGCGGAAATCATAATTCCGCCGGTTTCAGTCTGCCACCAGGTATCCACAATAGGACATTTACCATTTCCAACATGGTCGTGATACCAGTGCCAGGCCTCTTCGTTGATAGGCTCACCAACCGTGCCGAGCACGCGCAACGTATCTGTCAGGTCGATATCCTGCACCCATTCCTGTCCTTGTGCAATTAGCGATCGAATGGCCGTGGGAGAAGTGTAAAACTGGTTTACTTTATGCTTTTTGATGATGTCCCAATAACGTCCGGCATTGGGGTATGTAGGGATACCCTCAAACATAACCGAGGTGGCTCCTTCCAACAACGGCCCGTAAACAATATATGAATGCCCTGTTACCCATCCGATATCGGCGGCGCAGAAAAAGACATCACCCGAACTATACTGGAACACATTTCGGAAGGTATAGGCCGTATACACCATGTAACCTCCGATTGTATGCAACACCCCTTTCGGACGACCTGTTGATCCGCTGGTATACAGAATATACAATGGATCTTCGGCATCCATAATTTCAGCAGGAGCAGTCGCATCCGCATCCTCCATTTCTTTATGCCACCAATAATCGCGTTTAGCATTCCAACCTGTTTGCTGTCCTGTACGTTTTACAACAATAACTGATGATACTGATGGACACTCCTTCAAAGCTTCATCTGCAACGCCTTTTAAATTAATTACCTTTTTTGCCCGGTATCCGCCATCAGCAGTTATCAACACTTTTGCTTCGGCATCAACAATACGCTCAGCCAAAGCCTTGGCCGAAAATCCTGCAAAAACAACCGAATGAATGGCTCCTATTCGAGCACACGCCAGCATGGCAATGGTAAGCTCAGGAATCATGGGCATATACAAAGCAACCCTATCGCCTTTACGTACCCCATGCCCTTTTAACACATTAGCAAATTTTTGAACCTCGGTAAAAAGCTCATTGTATGTTAATTTGCGAACCAGTTCCTTCGGGTCGTTGGGTTCCCAAATTATGGCCGTTTGATTGCCATACAAAAACAAATTCCGTTCAAAAATATTTTCGGTAATATTTAACTTACCCCCCTTAAACCACTCCACTTTCGGGTTTTGAAAATCCCACTCCAGGATAGTATCCCATTTTTTACGCCAGTAAAATGTTTCAGCAATATTTGCCCAAAACCCGGTTGGATTGGCAATGCTTTTTTGATATTCATGAATGTACCCGCTAAGGGTGGTAATTTTTGGTACCATAATTATAAATTTAATAAATCACTTTCTCCCCTTCAAATTTAGCAAATTTTGAGGACTTGATTATTTCAAGGCAAAAAAAAGGGTCTGACGTTTGTCAGACCCTTTAGCAACTATAAAAAATAAAAAAATTATTTAATCACCAGTTTTCTTGATAGTGAGTTATTATTTTTAATGATACTCACATTATAAACTCCGGAGGCGAGATCTTTAATATCAACAGACAGTTTGTTTATTCCAATCGAGCATTTATACTCCCGGCGGTACACCAACTTTCCTGATACATCAGCCACATCAATTTTGATATTATCATCAACAAGGCTATTTAACCGCAAGGTAAATTGCCCGTTGGATGGGTTAGGATAAATTGACAACGAAGAAGGATCAACTATTTCATCAATGGCATCAGGGCCAATTGTAGTGAATTTCCAAACGGGACTCCAGTCGGAAGTATCAAGTGCAAATATACCCCTTACTTTCCAGAAATAATCTGTCTTTTTTTCTAACTGAGACTGGCATTGGCTGGATGAACCACTTTCAATTTTCTTTTGAGGATTAGAAAAATTCTCATCCGTATCTATCCAAACCTCGTAAGAACTAACACCGGAAATTTCTTTCCATTCAAGCATCGGGCAAGTAATAACATCAATCGTGTTATTTTCAGGAGCAGTTAAGACAACGGTATTGGTTGTTGTAAAGCTCCATGCGTCGGACCAGGGAGATGTTGCGGCTGCATTTTGGGCATTAACCCTCCAATAATATACCGTTCCAAAACTCAATCCCGAAATATTAAAAAAGCTACTATCTGACGGATAAGTAAGCGTATTGGTAAAATCAGGATTTGTTGAAATTTGAACATTGAACTTTTGGATTCCATCAAAATCATTCCAATCCAATACAGTACTAAGTTCAACATCGGAAACGCCATCTGCAGGGGAAGACAGCTCGGGAGTACGTTGAACCTGGAATGCTCGGGGAGCTGACCATACTGAAGTATCATTACTATGCCCCATTCTCATTTTAAAATAGTAGGTACTGCCAAAATAGAGGTTCTTCAGATAGTAAGAAGCCGAATCGCCATTAACAGCATAATTTGTTGCATAGGGACTGTTAAAGCCTCCACCGGTGTAGGTATAAGCAGCTCCGTCAGCTCCTCCATAAAACCCTGCCCCATCGGCAAACCAAATACCATTTATATTTTTAGCAGTTCCGGAAGTAACATTATTCCAGGTACTTCCATCGTATTCCATTAAAGTACCGGTTTGTCCCACAATATATCCAGCGGAACCATTAAAGGCTATCCCGAAAAATACTTTTGATACGCCTGTCAATTCTTCTGTCCAAACAGTACCGTCGTAATGAGCTACCCGGCCACTTGTACCAACAGCCCAGCCATCGTTAGCCGAGTTAAACCAGAGTCCCCTGAAATCTTTAGATCCGGGAGAATCAACAGTCCAGGTTGTGCCATCAAAATGAGCAATGGTCCCTGATTTTCCGGCTGCCCAGACATCGGTAGGTGTAACAGCCCAAACTGCATTAAAATCTTTACTTGTTCCTGAAGTCTGTTCTGTCCAGTCAGTACCGTTGAAATAATAAACGACACCACTTTTACCTACTATCCAACCATTATTTGAATCGGCAAAAAAGACCGCTCTCAATTCTTTAGAGGCACCAATATCAATCAGTGACCATGCGGTTCCATCATAATGAACCACTGTACCGCTTTTACCTACTGCCCATCCATTGTTTGCATCAACAAAGTAAACACCAAGTAAATCTTTTGTAGTTCCTGATTCACTAACATTCCATTCTCCGTTATAATAAAAGATTAACCCATCATCACCAACGCCGCCGTAATTATTGGCATCAACAACAAAGGTAGCGTTAATATTTTCTGATATACCGGTATATTCTTTTTTCCATGAATAGGCTGTATCAACCAGTATTTCATAAAAACTCACCCCTTCTACCTCATTCCACTGGATTTCCACCTGAGGGTTAACAACTCCGCCATCTGTGGGAGCCTTAATTTCAACGGTTTTTATAATCGAAAACGACCAGATTTCCGACCAATCTGAAACAGCCTCACCATCGTAAGCTCTTACGCGCCAATAATAGGTATTTCCAAACAAAAGGTCATGAGCATCTAAAGCAGTAACGCCGGTTAACGGAAAAACCACCGGATTTGTAAAAGCATCATCGGTTGAAAGCTGAACTTCGTACTGAATATTCATACCTGTGCCTGTTACGGCAAACCAATTAAGCATTGTTTGTGGCATTTGGTCAACGGCCCCATTTACAGGTGTTTGAAGGTCAGGAGCATAAACCCTGCTTTGCCCAAACATAACTGAAACAGAGAACAATAATGATAAAACAACTAAATAAATATTTTTCATATCAAAAGGATTTTCTAGAATTGAGATTATTATAATTTAATAAATTTTTGAGTGCTGATATTATTTTCACTCTTCACCTTAATTATATAGGTACCTGTCGGGAGGTCAGAAACATCAATACTACCCTTGCTATGCTCCACGTTAAACGAAACCCGGTTCATTTTAACCTGTTTTCCATTCATATTAAACAGGCTCACTTCGACGATAGAGCTACTACTTTGATTTTCCAATTGAAAGTAAACTGTAGTACTAACAGGGTTTGGGTAAACCTTCAATACATCTTTACCTGAAATTCCATGATCAGTATAAATCTCTCCAATTCCAACCGGTTTGCGATAGGTGCTTGTTTTAAAAATACCTCTGCCTAAGGTAGCGGCATAAATAATACCGTAGTTAGTAGCTCCCGGATACACGATGTCGGAGGTATCCAGACCTGCAATAACCGTAAGGGTTACTGATTTCTGTGCCACATCCTGCTGCCTTAAATCAAAAACAGGAACACTACCCATTGAACCTCTGTCAGGAACCCAGGTTGGAGAAGCACTTGAAATATTATCAGTAACAAAAACTCCGTTTTCGGTACCAATAATAACCACGTTGCCGTCACTCATTTCTATTACGGAAGAGTAAACAGGCATCAGGGGAAGGTTACCTTGTTTTGATTCAAAGGATGGCACTCCGTCAAGCGCATTGTCGGTAAAGAACACATAATTTGAATTCTCAAAATTCCCAAAAGTTACAAGAACCCTGGTAGGATCCTGTGGATCAACCGAGATAGAAGTAACTGCCTGGTCGATAGGATTACCCGTTTCAGGGTTGTTAATTTGAAACATTGAATTAGCTACGATCGAAGTAGGTTCATTTACATCGGCCAACTCTTTATTATAAGCCAGGGCCAGATTTGAAATTCGATATATTTTACCATCGGTGGTTCCTACCCATAAATGATTTCCATCAGAAGAATAAGCCAGTGCATTAGGAAGTCCGGCAAACCCGACTGAGCCATTGGCAATTTCAAACCATTCGGGGGTTTTACCAAAATTATGCAGCTCTTTGGTCATATATACCCCCCCGTCAACAGCAATAAAAAATCTCGATGATATCGGATCAACAACTTGAATAGAGTCGCCTTCCTGTAAAGTTACTCCTTCGGGAAGAGTATATTCAAACGGGTATCCGCTATTGCTGCTTCGTACAGTAATTTTCGAGCCTGCAGCAATATTTTCTCTGGCATGATACCAAATGGAATCTCGACTATTTTGATTGTTAAAGCTTTCCCAAAGAGCAACAGGAGTAATAAAAGCGTTACCATTGCTAATAGCCGAAGTTAAAAACTGGTTTGAAACAGTTACCCCACGGTCTTCGGATCTGTAAACCCTTCCGCCATATCCTTCGTAAACAATTACCTCAGGATTTATTAATGAAATGGCAACATCGCCACCAAAGGTATTGTTAAAATAGAGCTGTGTTGAATAGCCCTGCGAATTGGACTCTCCCGTCATCATCAGCACGCCGTTTCCGTTAGTGCCGCCAATCGTATAATCTTCAATTCCCGATGCAGCAACACGATAAAACTGAGTGGTATAATATTTACGGTTAGCCGGTTGACTTGTAAACACATCGCCTTGAAACTGAGCTTTATAAATCCCCCCGTCGGTTCCAACCAAAAACTGCGAAGGATGACCCGGACGAAATGCATAAACCTGATTACCTGTAGATAAAATATTAGTGTTAGGATCGTTAGGAAGCTCATACGACCTTGATTTTTGTTCCCAAAAATACAACCCTGCATCATTTGTTTTATATCCTACCCATAAATCGAGTCCGCCTAACAATATTTTATTGGGGTTATCCGGAAATACTGAGATTGAATTAATATATTCACCGGTTCCAAAAAAGATGAGCAATGAATTGGTTTCAGGTAAAACAATATCCCATGTTTCGCCGGCGTCTTGCGAGTGATAAACTCCTTTTGAATATCCCGTTTCATTAATCAGGCTGGCATAAACAACGTTATTATCTGAGGGAGCGATAGCAAATTCTATTCTTGTTACTTTGTCATTGGTTGGAAGCTGGTTCTCCAAGCCTGTGGAGTGATTGATAAATTGAGTGGCATCACCGGAGGAGACAAAGCATTGATTATCGACAGAAGCAATCACGAACGTTCCGGCTGTTTTAACATCGTAACAGTTACTGTTTAATTCATTTCCCGCAGTATCCATTGCCATTTGCCAACTTGAGCCATTGTCATCCGAAAATTTTAATCCGGTATTGGTGGCAGCATAAATGCGCCCATTGGCGTCAACCTGTATCTCGTTAATAAAAGCCCAATCGAGCGAAGGCATGTTTACCTGAGGTTTAGTCGAAGCAATTAACTCGAAACTATTTCCATCGGAAGATTTATAAATCCCTGTCCCCATTAAACCTGAAGTGTAGCCAAGTTGCCCTATTTGATTGAAATATTGGGAACTGAATGATTCACCGGTACCAACATAAATAGTTCCGTCTGAAGCCTGTGTCATACACGAAACAAAAAGATTTTGATTATCACTATTAATTTTTGACCAGGTGATTCCATTATCGGTCGATTTCCACAAACCGCCAGTTACAGCCCCTGCAAAAACGGTATTCCCGGAGGCATCACTATTATCGTAAATAATGGCACGTGTTCTCCCTCCTGCATTATCAGGCCCTACTATATTCCAGTCAATTTCGTCAGCAGATTTAAAATGCCGTAACGAATTTGTCTTTTCCCGAGCCTCCATAACTACCTGAGGATTTACTAAACCAGTGGTTTTATTACTCCTTAACAGTTGTAGATAATTAATGGACTGAGTAATTGACTGCACATTTTTATTTCTCTTAACTACATCTCCATCAGTGTTATTAAATGGTTTATAAGCGGTAAGAACAACAGCTAAAGCAGCTAAACTCAAAAAAAAGGTAAAGGGTAAAAATCTTTTTTTCATACTATCGGTTTTATAAATTAAATGCAAATTTTTAGAAGGCACAAGTTACAGTTTTTTCTTAAAGTGAAAATAATTTTTAATCAAAAATTATAGGGAACTCACTTTGTATAAAGAATACATTCCAATAATATTAATTACACTTCTAATTCCCTCACGCAAGGTATCTTAAAACTAAATCAATTTACCAAAATTAATGAATTATTATAATATGCTCTTCTATTCAACAAAAAAAACAACAATTACTTTTTTTATAGACAACAAATTAAGCTAAATAAATGCCAATTAAGATTCATATAAAGTAATATATTCAGCAGATCGAATCACATAAATTTTATAGTTATTACGATA
>CAZKGB010000004.1:0-22521 GCA_964551935.1 uncultured Lentimicrobiaceae bacterium
TGTAAAAGTTGTTTAACTCCTGGCCAAGGGCATTGGTTGGTGTCGTTGCCAGTTCTTTAAATTGATGGGCGATGTTTGGGCTCTTTGTGCCGGGTATTAACCTTGTTGCCTGCTTTTGTATGAAGTCAACTGTTAAGTAACTGTTTTTACCGATGAATTCGGCTTGATGACTTTTTTTAGTCGATACTCTGCTTCCGGTTAAGTTAACCACTGTGCCGTTAATAAACTCGATTTTTGCCTGTATAACATCCGGTGTGTTGCTGATAACACTGATACCGGAAGCGTGAACTCTTTTAATTTCGGCATCTACGGTTAGCAAGGCAATAACAATGTCATCAATTAAAAGGTCGATAACCTCTTTTGGTTTGTTCTCCAATGGGGAAATAAGCGATTGAGCGATAATTAATTCCGGTTGGTCAAGAAGATTTCTGATTGCAACAAAAGCAGGATTGAATTGTTTTAAATGAGCAATCTGTATTTTTACGCTTGCCTCCGAGGCCGTTTCGAGCAGCATGGAAGATTGTTGCGAACTAAAAGTAATGGCTCTTTCAAAAAACAGATGTTTCGATTCTTTAAGAAACTGAATCAATAAATCAAACAGTTCTGTTTTTGGTTCGGGAATGTAGATGGCGTCAACATTTTCACAAAAACTATCAAATGAATTAAATACCGGCAATTCTGTGCTTTCGGAATGGTTTGTTGAGAGCCGAACACCCTCGGGATGGTAAACTCCCGTAAGTTGGATATGATCAACTTTATTGAGGACATCAAATTTTTCTTCTTCAAAATTTTGAGTTGCCAGAACACCAATTTTCAACATCTCGTCAGATTTTGCGCAAAAGTAACCTTTTTCTTTCGGCAGGTTTGCTATTTTAGCACAAAATTTCAGATTCAGAAGAATGATAGATACGTACAGGCATAAAGGGATGCGCAAGCAGCTGGTAGCAACACTGGAAAGCAAAGGAATAAAGGATAAAAGGGTGCTTGCAGCCATTGGTAACATTCCACGGCACTGGTTTCTTGACTCCTCATTTTTAGAATATGCCTACGAAGACAAACCCTTTCCTATCGGGTCGGGGCAAACCATTTCGCAGCCGTACACGGTAGCGCGGCAAACCGAATTGCTGATGGTTGAAAAGAACATGAAGGTGCTTGAAATTGGTACGGGATCCGGGTTTCAGGCTTGTGTGCTGGGCGAGTTGGGTGCGAAAGTGTTTACCGTCGAACGCCAAAAAAAACTCTATTTGAAAACAAAAAGTTTTTTAAAACAATTTCCGTATCGTATCAAAGCGTTTTTTGATGACGGCAACAAGGGGCTTCCTTCTTTTGCCCCTTTCGACAGAATCATTATTACCGCTGCCGCTCCCGAAATTCCACAAAATTTGGTTAGCCAGCTAAAACCGGGCGGGATACTTTTGCTGCCCCTTGGTTTGGGTGATGTGCAGCAAATGGTTCGGATAACAAAAGATGCAAACGGTAATCTTGAAACAGAGAATTTTGGAAACTATCGGTTTGTGCCAATGTTGGAAAACAGAGCCGACGATTAAGGTGTGATTTTATTAAAGCTCTCCGTTTATTATTTTCCAACACAGGTCGGCCTGGTAACCTTTTTGTATTGCATACCTCACCAGCTTATTGTTTCTTTTCCAATCATCTTTTTCGTCAATCTTTTTAGAAGATAACAACGCCTTAAGGGTGTTCAGATACTCTTCTTCATCAATTTCGCCAATACCTATTTGAATGTAAAGATCGGGAATATGCTTTTGTTGTAATGCGTAAATTATCTTATTCCGCCCCCACTTATTATGACGCAGCTTTCCAACGGCAAAGGCTTTAGCGTAACGCTCTTCGTTGAGAAAGTCCTCTTTCTCAAGACGGTTAATAATTTTTTGGATGGTAATATCTTCTGCTTTCCATTGATGAAGTTTTTGCTCAATATCCATTACACATCGTTCGGAAGAGGCGCAATATTCGCGCGCTTTATTTAGAAGAAAGGAAGATTCAGACGCCATATTAAAAATGTTTTACCCGCCCAAATTACAAAAAAACTGATTATAACAAGTTTTGAAACATCAGTTTGTGAAATCTTTTAGTAAAATATCGAAAACAAGAACGGCATCGGCCCTTACCCCGTTGGCGGGTGTATGACCATACCCCAAAACCGAAGGAATAATTAGTTTTATTTTGCCGTTTTTTCCAATAAGCCGGATTCCTTCCTGCCATCCGGGAATAAGATTTGAAATATATGTGTTGGTTAAATCACCTTCGTCAAGCAATACGCCATCAAGGTAATACCCTTTGTAATGAACAGAAATTATGGCTGTTGCATCGGGTTTTTCTGCTTCACCCGGCTCTTCAATTACATAGTATAAACCGCTGTTGGTAAACTGACCCGACAGGTTGTTGGCTGAGGCGTAATCCTCAATGAGCTGTCTGTCTTTGGCATTTTGTTCATCCTGACTCCAGTAACCCGGCTTGTCTTTTCCGCATGAGGAGAATAAAATAACTGATATAAAAAGGAGACCGATTAATGAAAATTTTAAACGCATATTGATTGAATTTTTTTTGCAAAAATAGGGATATTTAATTTTGGTATAAACATTGTTACATTATTTAACTAATTTTGTAAAGTAATATTGCTTTGAAAAAAGATTACAATGTTGATTTCGTTTCAGATCCTTATTATCCTTACTAAATGGTATTACAAATTAATGTTTAGAAATTTAAAATAAAAAATTTATGAAAAAACTATTTTTAGCCACGTTGGTAGTTGCGCTTTTTACGCTCTCCTGTTCATCTTTAAAAGTAACGGCCGATTACGATAAAACCACCAATTTTAAAGAGTTTAAAACTTTTACCCTGCTTCCATGGAATCCGCACAACGATTCCGTTGTTTCGCCCTTTGTCAAAGAGAGAATACTGGAAGCGTTGAAAAATGAGATGATTAAAAGAGGCTATTTTTATGTTGCAGATATAAAAAAAGCCGATTTGGGCGTGAACAGCTTTGTGTTGTTACAGGAAAAAAGTGATTATCAATATTATAGCAACTACTATGGCTCCTATGGTTACTATTATGGCAATCCGTGGGCCTGGGGTGGTTATTATGGTAATCCTTATGGTTCGGTACAGCGGGTAGATTATACCGAAGGAACGCTGATTATTGACGTGTTCGATACCCATCGGAAAAAGCTTGTTTGGCAGGGAATTGGCGTTGGAGAGGTGAACCGGCATACTACCGGAAAAAATGTAGGTAAAATTGTGGCGCAAATATTTTTTAAATATCCTGTAAAATTTAAGTAACAACTAGTTGTGTAGTAAAATTTCAACAAGCCGGGGAACTCCAACTCCGGCTTTTTCTTTGATGATTTGCAAATCGTTACCGGTTAGGGAAGATGCGTTGGGGTCAACGTAATACTTTGGTACCTCACTTTTAACATAGTTAATCAGGCTTGCTGCCGGATAAACAGCCATTGATGTGCCAATAACCACAAAGAAATCAGCTTTTTTGGTTATCGTTACAGCCTGCTCAATCATGGGGACCGGTTCGCCAAACCAAACAATGTGTGGCCTTAGCTGCGATCCTTTGTCGCAAAGGTCACCCAGCTTTAATTCCCATGTATCGAGTTCATAAACAAGGGTCGGGTCGATGGTGCTTCTGGCTTTTTTTAGTTCGCCGTGTAAATGCAGTACGTGTGTTGAACCTGCCCGCTCATGCAGGTCGTCAACATTTTGGGTGATGATTTCAACACGATACTTCGATTCCAGTTTTACCAAGGCGAGGTGGCCGGCATTGGGTTTGGCCTCAAAAAGCTTTTTTCTTCTCTCGTTATAAAAGTCCATTACCAATTGAGGGCTATGTTGCCATGCATAGGGCGACGCAACCTCTTCTACCCTGTTATTGCGCCACAGGCCGTTGTTATCTCTAAAAGTGTTACATCCGCTCTCCGCACTCATACCGGCTCCGGTTAATATTACGATTGTTTTCATAATAAATTAGATTTTACAACAAAGATAGGGTTTTAGGATGTTCTCCTGTAAAAATAAACGACTGCTTAATAAAAGAAGAATCCCCGATTCATGGCTGAAGCAGGGATTCTGGCAAGGCAGATATGGCAAGGATGCCATAAAGTATAAAGGATTAAAGGAAAAAGGATTTTTTATTGATAATGGTATATAATCTTAAATGTTCCGAATCGATCTGTTCAAAAAAATAAACTTTGTCGCCTTTTATAAATACTTTCGCATTTTCTCTGTTGGAGCGCTCTTCAAATAAGCCCATCTGCTTTATTATTTCTAATGAATAGATTGCGTCAACTTCCATTTTATTTCATCTTTATTTTATACCCGTCTTTAGAGCAAATGGGGCAGTAAGAATCCTTGACTATTGAAATATAACCACAGCGTTCACATTTGTAGTACTTAGTGCGTCTCGTGTTTTTCTTTTCCGTTAATGTGCTTTTTAAACTTAAATTAAACATTGTTACATATTGTTTGAAATAGGAGAATCAAGGGTTGTGCCAAAATTGTAGCTGAGCAGAAAATATTTTGTAACTGACTGATAATATGATTATAAAAAGTGTTTATTTATTTTTGCTTTTAATTATCAATTGTGTGAGCTGGCTAACGGCTAACCTTTTATTAACGTTTATGGATACTATTTACGAAATCGGAAGGGCCTCTGCCGGTAAAAAGGACAAAGGTTGTAAAGGTTTTTGTTTGCAAATGGATTGGAGATGTTAGGCTGTTTTGGGAGACGCAATATAAATATCTTTATCTTTGCCTTAAAAATTAAGAAAATGCAATCATTTAAACCCTACACTTTGGAAATGAGCCAATTGACTTCACGTGTTGAATCAATTGTAAACGAGGAGTTGTTAAAAACAGACCGGTTAAGTGCTTTAAGGACTATATTGAGTGTTATTGACCTTACTACTTTGAGCGGGGATGATACCAGTCAAAAGGTTAGTTCTCTTTGTCAGGCAGGTATTCGCTTTAAGAACGAAAAACTTGGCATACCTCAGGTTGCAGCCGTGTGCGTGTATCCGGTATTTGTTCCATTAGTTAACATGGAGTTGGAAGGGACAGGCATTAAAACGGCTTCGGTGGCCGGTGCTTTTCCCAGCGGACAGTCTCCTCTGGAAATACGCGTTGCTGAGGTGGAGTGGGCAGTAAAACAGGGTGCTGACGACATTGATATGGTTATCTCCAGAGGCAAACTTTTGGAAGGGAAAGATGATGATGTTTTTGAAGAGGTTCAGGAAATAAAAGCTGTTTGCGGGAAGGCTCATTTAAAAGTTATTTTGGAAACCGGTGAGCTGAAAACTGTTGGTAATATCCGAAAAGCTTGCGAGCTTTCGTTAATGGGGGGAGCTGATTTTTTGAAAACATCCACCGGAAAAATACAGCCCGCTGCCACACCGGAAGCTTTTTTAATTATGCTGGATACTATTAAAGAGTTTTATAACATGACGAAAGGCCTTCAAATAGGGATAAAACCGGCAGGTGGTATCTCTACTCCTGACCAGGCGATGGTTTATTACGCGCTGGTTAAAAATGTATTGGGTGATGAGTGGCTTCATAAAGATTTGTTTAGAATTGGTGCAAGCCGATTAGCCGGAAAGGTTTATGATGAAATTATTGAACTTTCAACCGTTTAAAATATGAAAAAGATTTTATTGCTTTTTTTCGTTGTGATGATGTTTGCTTCGGCTGATGTGCTGCAGGCTCAAACAACCCTCGATACGGCCGTTAACTTTCATGTTAAAACCATCGATGGCGAACCTATTTGGTTGTTTGACTTGCTGGATAACGACAATAAAATTGTTGTCATTGATTTCTTCTCTACTTCTTGTGGCCCGTGTCAGCTGTACGCCCCCGACTTTCAGGCCAGTTACGAGGATTTTGGCTCAAACAGTGGAAACGTCTTTTATGTGGGAATTAATTGGGGTGCCGATAATCAGGCGGTAAGATCGTTTGACAGTACTTACGGCTTGACCTATCCCACCGTTAGCGGAACGCAGGGGGGCGGCAACGGGGTGTTTGAGGATTACAATATTTTGTCCTATCCAACGGTAATTGTTATTGTTCCCGAAAATCATCTTATTGTAAATAAAGAAATTGTACCTCCTGTTCGCGATAGCATTAATCAGGCAGTAACAGCCGCCGGAGGCATTTTTGTGGGGGTTGAGGAAAAAGATGTCATGGAATCAAAAGTGGTGGTCTTTCCTAATCCGGCTCGGGATAAAGCAACGATCAGAATTTCATTGCAAAAACCGGAGCGGGTAGCGGTAAAGGTTTATGACCTGCTTGGGCGAGCCAGAATCAATAGGCCCGATACTTATTATCATGGTAACAATGTTGAAATTCCGGTTGATTTGAAGACGCTTGGCGATGGCATTTATTTTGTATCGGTTTCTTACGGTAAACATATTATTACCCGACAAATGATAAAATCGAGCTTATGATACAGAAATTTGTTTTGTTAAGTACCTTAATGGTTGCACTTTTTGCTTTTGGCAGCTGTAACACTGATGATACCACCGGAGGAGGTGGCGGAACACCCGATGTTGTAGCTAAATACCTCGGAACATGGCACGTTACCGACAACAAAGCAAAACTGAATTACGATGTTACTATCGAACGGGATGTGTTGTACGACACGCAAGTTGTAATGAAAAATTTCGCGGGATTGGGAAGCCATGTTTCCGGAGAAGTGGTTGGCAGTGCCGTAGTAATCGATAAACAAACAGTTAATGGTTACAGTGTTGAAGGAACGGGTTCTTATTCATCGAACAAATTATTGCGATTCTCATACCTTCTTTCCGATGGCATTGATGATGAGATGCGAGATGCTACCTTTACCAGGTAAATTGATAAGGTTTTAAAACGGGAAAATAGGGGGGGGCTGTTTTTCTGATAAGAATGGTGGTGTCGATAGCTTGCAAAGAGTCTTGTTTTGCCTTTTCTTCCGCTTTTACTTCCAGATTAATTTTTGATTCAAGTTGCGATAGCCTGGCAAGCACCTTATCATAAATAGCAATCATTTTATCAGGATTGGAATTGTAGTAGTCCAAATTTTGTTTTAAAAGCTCAGGGGTGAGGTGGTACTTTTTATAGATGTAGGCATAGTACTTTTCTTTTTCATTTCCTGTTTTTTTATGCGAAATTCTTTTGTAAGTTACAGCACCGTCGGCTAACTGAACTTCGGTGAGCACATCAATCAAGCTGTCTTCCGAGAGTAATCTTTCGGGAAGAGCTACCTTTTCTTTAACTTCGTGGTAACAGGATGCTAATGTGGAAAGCAGGAAAACCGAGAACAGAATTTTTGTAACGAATGATGCTTTTACCATGGTACGTTTAATTACCCATCTCCGACATGAACTTAATACGTATTAACCTTATTTCATCTTCCGAGTATTCCGATTCGCCCAATTCCTCCAATGCGGCTTCAATTGAATCGGTCTCTGCTTCCGAAAAATAGTCGTAAATATCCTCTTGATGGTATTCGTCAACGTTTTCCTGAATATAATAATCGATATCGATTTTTGTACCCGATGAAACAATGTGTTCTATTTCATCAAGTAACTCACTAAAAGTAAGATTCTTGGCATGGGCTACATCATCTAAAGGCAACATCCGGTCGATGCTTTGGATAATGTAAACTTTCAATCCCGACTTGTTGACCACAGATTTAATAATCATGTCGTTAGGTCTGATAATGTCGTTCTCCTCTACATATTGTTTGATAAGATCAAGAAAAGGTTTGCCATAACGTCTGGCTTTTCCTGCTCCGACACCCACAATTTGCTGCAGCTCTTCCATACTGATGGGGTATTGGATTGCCATATCGGATAACGAAGGATCCTGGAAAATTACAAACGGCGGAAGTCCCTCTTTTTTGGAGATGTCTTTTCTTAGCTCTTTAAGCATCTTCAGTAAAGTATCGTCCGACCCGCCACCGGCTTTTCCTCCTGCGTTTACAATTAAGCCGTCATCATTGGTCTTTTCGTAATCATGGTCTTTGGCAAGCATGATACTGTATGGGTTTTTTATGTAATCAAGACCTTGTTGGGTGATTTTCAGAATACCGTAGTTCTCAATTTCCTTGATGACCAGTCTGTTAATTAAGCACTGTCTGATAATGGTGTTCCAGTACTTTTCGTCGTGTTGACTTCCTTTGCCAAAAAAGGGGCTTTTGTCAAGTTTTATACTTTTTACATTACCGCTGGCTTTTCCGGAAAGAACCTCGGCAATCATTTTCGATTTGTACTGCTCTTTTAATCCGACAATGGCTTCCAGAGCAAGTTTAATATCCTCTTTACCTTCAAACTTTTCTTTGGGATGCAAACAGTTGTCGCAGGCCCCGCAATTATCTTTAGGATAGCTCTCGCCGAAGTAGTGTAACAGCAGGCGGTGTCGGCAAACCGACGACTCGGCGTAAGCAATGGTTTCAAACAACAACTCTTTGGCAATTTCCTGTTCTGCCAGGGGCTTGTCTTTCATAAACTTTTCCAGCTTTTGAATATCGTCGTAACTGTAAAAGGTTATGCAGTTTCCTTCGCCGCCATCACGACCGGCACGTCCTGTTTCCTGGTAGTATCCTTCAATACTTTTTGGGATGTCGTGGTGGATTACAAAACGCACATCCGGCTTGTCAATTCCCATTCCAAACGCAATGGTAGCCACGATAACATCCACATCTTCCATCAAAAACATATCCTGGTTTCTTCTTCGTATGGATGATTCTAATCCGGCATGATAAGGAAGTGCTTTAATACCATTTACTACCAGTGTTTCGGCAATTTCTTCAACTTTTTTACGGCTAAGGCAATAAACGATGCCCGATTTGTTGGGTTGTGTTTTTATGTATTTGATGATGTCTTTAATAACATCTTTAGTTTTGGGTCGGATTTCGTAATAGAGGTTGGCCCGGTCGAACGACGATTTAAAAACTTTGGCATCGTTCATTTCAAGGGTCTTAATAATATCTTCCTGAACTTTAAGGGTAGCAGTGGCCGTAAGCCCGATGATAGGAACTTTTCGGCCAATGGCATTGATAATAGGCCTTAGTTTACGGTATTCTGGACGGAAATCGTGGCCCCACTCCGAAATACAATGTGCTTCATCAATGGCATAAAACGAAATTTCAATTTGCTTTAAAAATTCGATATTCTCCTCTTTTGTTAACGATTCGGGAGCCATGTACAACAGCTTGGTTTTTCCATCAAGCAGGTCTTGCCTTACCTGATTCATCTCCATTTTCGAGAGGGAGGAATTCATGACGTGAGCTATGCTATCCTTTGAACCAAAATTCCGAATCATATCGACCTGATTCTTCATCAATGCAATCAATGGAGAAACAACAATTGCCGTTCCCGGTTTAATAAGCGCGGGTAACTGATAACAAAGTGACTTACCCCCTCCTGTAGGCATAACAACAAATACGTCGTTTCCATCTAATACACTTTCGATAATAGGTTTTTGGTTTCCTTTGAAACTTGAAAATCCAAAATAGGTCTTCATTACCTCTGCCAATCCGTACTTATCCTTATTTGTTTCCATGAATCAATGATAAAGTTATCTTTGTAGCATTAAACAATCATAATTATCAATTTGCGTTTAATTTATGATTGATGTAAAATCTGCTCTCACAAATATAAGAGTTTTTATTTTTTGTAACCATAAATATCAAAAAAATATTGAAAAATATTGAAAATAAAATTCAAAAAACAGCAATTGCGGCTATAAATGAGGAAAGCAGGGCTGTTAGCAATCTGGTGAATTCAATTAACGACGATTTTATTGCTACTGTTAAATTGATATTTGGTACACAAGGGAGGGTTGTAATTACCGGAATTGGCAAGAGTGCCAACATTGCAACAAAAATTGTGGCCACTTTAAACTCTACCGGAACACCTTCGGTTTTTATGCATGCTGCCGATGCCATTCATGGCGATATTGGATTGGTTCGCCCGGGCGATGTTGTTATAGCCATCTCAAAAAGTGGCGAAACTCCTGAAATTAAGGTGCTGGTACCGTTAATAAAGCACAGAAAGAATAAACTGGTTGCTATGGTGGGTAACACAAAATCCTATTTGGCTAAGCAAGCTGATTATATTTGGATGTTACGGTGGAAAAAGAGGCCTGTCCCAATAATCTGGCTCCTACTTCATCTACAACCGCTCAGTTGGTAATGGGCGATGCGCTGGCCATTAGCCTATTGGAGTTGCGTGGGTTTACGGCTTCCGATTTTGCCAAGTTTCACCCGGGAGGGGCACTGGGAAAACGGATGTTTTTTAGAGCGGAAGATTTGGCCATAAACAACGAGGTGCCTAAAGTGGATGTCAATGAAAAAGTGGCTAATATTATTATTGAAATATCGTCGAAACGTCTGGGTATAACGGCTGTTATTAAAGATGGAAAGCTGGTTGGAATTATTACCGATGGCGACTTGAGAAGAATGTTGGAAAAACATACCGACTTTCAGCATTTGACTGCAACGGATATCATGACAAAAAATCCTAAAACCATCAACAAAGATGAATTGGCCATTAATGCATTAACCATCATGCGCGAAAATAGTATTACTCAATTACCTATTATGGATGATGGAAAATATGTGGGGGTTATCCATCTGCACGATATATTAAAGGAGGGAATTTTTTAACGTCAGGGAGGTGAAAATGAAAAATCTTTATATATTATTTGCTTTATACATCTGAATTTTGGGATGTATTTTATGAACATGATAAAAAAGTTGAGTCGATGAAACTATACACCAAAAATCTGGTAAAAAAATACAGGCAACGGACGGTTGTAAAAGGAGTGTCGGTTGAGGTTAGTCAGGGTGAAATTGTGGGGCTGCTCGGTCCCAATGGTGCCGGAAAGACAACCACCTTTTATATGATTGTAGGGCTAATAAAGCCTTTTGACGGACAGGTTTACCTGGAAGATAGAGAGATTACCGAGATGCCCATGTATAAAAGAGCGCAGCAGGGAATAGGTTATTTGGCGCAAGAGGCTTCGGTATTTCGACACCTTTCGGTTGAGGATAACCTGAATGCAGTAATGGAGTTTACCGATTTAACAAAACAGCAACGTCAGGAAAAACTGGAATCATTGCTGGATGAATTTGGTTTGCAGCATATTCGTAAGAGCAAAGGAATTCAACTTTCGGGAGGAGAACGCCGCCGAACGGAAATTGCCCGTGCGCTGGCCGTTGATCCTAAGTTTATTCTGCTGGATGAACCATTTGCAGGTGTCGATCCCATCGCCGTTGAAGACATCCAATCGATTGTTGCCAAACTAAAAGAAAAAAATATCGGTATTCTAATTACCGATCATAATGTACACGAAACGCTTACCATTACCGATAGAGCCTACCTTTTGTTTGAGGGTTCAATATTGAAAGCGGGGACTGCCGAAGAGCTGGCAGCTGACGAGCATGTGAGAAAGGTTTATCTGGGTAAAAATTTCGAGTTGAGGAAAAAGAAAAATAAATCCTAATCGTATTGCATATTTGACAGGTATATGATGAGCGATAGAAACAGGTAAAGTGCAATGATAAACGGAATGGCAATTGCCTGAAAAAGAATTAGAATAATAAGCGAAATAAATAAAAAGGTAAACCTGAACTCGTTCCCTTTCCATTTATAATTAGTAAATTTCAAAGCAAACATGGGGAAACGGCATGTCATTAAAAAGAACCCTGAAATGGCCGTGGCAGCTAAAAAATAGGAGTTGGTAAAAATCATGTAAATCATCCCCTGATTGGTGTACAGCGTTACTCTTATGATAGGTAGCGAAGCAATTAAAAAAGCCATTGCCGGGGTTGGCATTCCTTTAAATCCCGTTTGCTGACTTTCGTCGGTATTAAATTTGGCCAATCGTAGAGCAGCTCCCCAGGGAATTAATAATGCCCAAAGAGGGAACAGGTTAAAGCCGTTAATAACATCCATAGGCTTGCCATGACTTAAGATAATCATTTGGTATAAAATAAAACCCGGTGCAACACCAAATGAAACCATGTCGGCCAACGAATCAAGTTGCAACCCTATTTCCGATTTTGCATTAAGCAATCTGGCAGTAAAGCCATCAAAAAAATCGAATAGAGCAGCGATAAAAATCAAATACCCGGCGATTGCCAAATACTCCTGAGAACCTTGAAAAGAATAGTAAATTGAAAAAATACCCATGGTTAAATTCAGAAGGGTAATCACGTTTGGAATATGGCTTTTTGTGCTCATAAAAATTTTTTTTCAAATTTAATTATTTCTTTATATATATCGTTGTTTCAAGATTAATTTATAATGACCACGGGAGTTCTATAGCTGTAAAGCATTGGGTTGTATTTGGATAAGTGAAAAATTAGTAGTATATTTGAACCGATTTTTAATTTAAACTAAATATAAATTATGGCAAAAGTAGTTGTTCTGGGAGCGGGTGTTTCGGGGCATACAGCTTCGGCACTCCTAAAAAAAAGACTAGGTAAAAAGCATGAAGTTGTGGTAGTTACTCCCAATTCGTATTACCATTGGATACCCTCTAATATTTGGGTTGGCGTGGGAAGAATGAAAGTTGATGACGTAAGGTTTCGACTTGATAAACGTTATAAAAAATCGGGTATTGTTTACAAACAAGCCAAAGCGGTTTCGATTCACCCGGAGGGGGATAATGATTCTGAAAAAGGTTATGTTACCATCGAATATACCGGTCAGGGTAAAGAAGGTCAAACTGAAAAGGTAGACTACGACTTTTTGATTAATGCTACAGGACCACGTCTTGCATTTGAAAAAACACCTGGTATAGGGCCGGGACAACACACGGTATCGGTTTGTTCGTACGATCATGCTGCAGAGGCCTGGAAGAAGTTTGAAGAGTCGATGGAGAGGATGAAAAAAGGGGAGAAGCAAAAGTTTGTTATCGGTACCGGCCATCCGGGAGCCACTTGTCAGGGAGCTGCTTTCGAGTATGTTCTTAACGTGGCATGGGAACTTAAACGTAGAAAATTAAGTCATCTGGCTGATATTGTTTGGCTAACCAACGAGTATGAGTTGGGTGATTTTGGTATGGGAGGTGCCTATATTAAAAGAGGTGGCTACATTACCAGCACCAAAACCTTTACCGAATCGTTTTTGAAACAACGTGATATATCGTGGATAAAACGCGCCGGCGTTAAAAAGGTGGATGAAAAAAAGATTTATTACGAATTGTTAGACGGAAGTGAAGGAGATATCGATTATGATTTCGCCATGCTCATTCCGGCTTTTACCGGAAATGGAATTACTGCTGCTGATAAAAATGGCGATGATATCACTTCCAAACTGTTTAAACCCAATGGTTTTATGGTTGTGGATGCTGATTATACTCCCAAACCTTTTGAGGAGTGGAGTGCTGCCGATTGGCCTTCAACCTATCAAAATCCCGATTACGGAAATATTTTTGCTTCCGGAATAGCCTTTGCTCCACCCCATTCCATTTCAAAACCAATGAAAAGTCCTAACGGAACGCCCATCTTCCCGGCTCCACCCCGAACAGGTATGCCGTCGGGCGTAATTGGTAAAATTATTGCCGACAATATTTACGACTGGATTAAATCGGGAGAACCTAAAATGAAACATAAGGCCTCTATGTCGCGCATGGGTGCCGCTTGTATTGTATCGGCCGGTTACGGCTTGCTCAATGGTGCTGCCGCTACCATGACCGTTTATCCTATTGTGCAGGATTGGGATAAGTATCCCGAATACGGTAGAGATTTATCTTATACCGTTGGTGAAGCAGGACTTGCAGGCCATTGGCTAAAATGGTTTATGCATTACATGTTTTTACACAAAGCCAAGGGCTATCCCTTGTGGTGGATGTTACCTGAATAGTTTATTGTTGAATATTTAAAAAAATTATATTATGGCAGAGAATAAAAAAACAAATAGAACATTGGCATATTCGGAGGAATCCTATCCTCCTATGCCCACTAAATTAACCATGTTTTTCAGGGGATGTATTATTTATCAGGCCTGGAGATGGCTGGTGTTGAATATAAAAATTTTGCGTATTGTTGCCGGAGGTCACTCCTGATTTGATAAAGACTATCTCGTAAAACATTTAAAACCTGTACTCGCTGTGAGTGCAGGTTTTTTTACTTTTGCCGGATAAGGAAATGGAAAACATGAACAGTCCCTATCAAATAAAAATTGAGGAGTATAATTACCCTCTCCCGGATGAACGGATAGCAAAGTTTCCGCTGAAACAGCGTCACTTGTCGAAGCTTCTCTATTTAAAAGATGGAGGATTTTCGGAGAAAGTATTTTATCAGATTCCGGAGTTGTTACCTCCCGACTCACTGTTGGTTTTTAACGAAACCAAAGTGATACAGGCCCGATTGCTCTTTAAAAAGATCACGGGCGCTTCCATCGAAATATTTTGTTTGGAGCCGGTTGAGCCGGTTAACGACTTTCAATTGGCGTTTCAGCAAAAACCACCGGTAGTCTGGAAATGTCTGGTGGGTAATGCCAAACGGTGGAGGTCGGGTGGGTTGGAAGCTGCTTTGACAATTAATGGAATTGAGGTTAAACTGACAGCAAGAAAGGAGGCGCAACTTTCTGATTCTTTTCTTATTTCCTTTTCGTGGGAACCCGAAGAGATACTCTTTTCAGATATTCTGGAAGCCTCCGGAATGATTCCGTTGCCCCCTTATCTGCATCGTGAGCCGGTGGAGTCGGATAAAGAGCGTTATCAAACCGTGTATGCACGATTCGACGGGTCGGTGGCAGCTCCTACGGCCGGATTGCATTTTACCGACGAAATTTTACAGCAGCTTTCCGGTAAGGGTATTCAATCTGAAAAGGTAACACTGCATGTGGGAGCAGGAACTTTTAAACCGGTATCTTCCGAAACCATTCACGACCATGAGATGCATACGGAAAAGGTGATTGTTGCCAAAGAGGTGCTGAAGAGGATGCTTAGGCACCTGGGAAATCCGGTTATTCCCGTCGGTACTACCAGTATGCGTACGGTTGAAAGTCTGTTTTGGATGGCGCTTAAAATAAAGCTTGGAATAACCGGAGAGTTCGTGGTAAATCAATGGGATCCTTATGAGCTTAGCATTCCCGATGACTTTGGTGCCGGTGAAGCCCTGACTTTATTAATCGAAACTCTTGAGCAAGCTAAAGCCGATGAATTGAAAGGAGAAACCCGTTTGATGATTGCTCCGGGGTACAAATTCAGACTGGCCACCGGGTTAATAACCAATTTTCATCAACCGAAGAGCACCCTGCTTTTGCTGGTTTCGGCTCTTATTGGAGAAAAATGGAAAGAGGCTTATCAGTTTGCCTTACATAACCATTTTCGGTTTTTAAGTTACGGCGACAGTTGCTTGTTTTTACCCGAAAATTGAAATGGCTGCCAACACTTTGTAACATTATCTTTATGGCCTCCTTTTATTTCAACTTGAATAGTCACCTGTATAGCTAAAAACCATTTTTTATAACCCGCTATAATTTCGTGTTTTTTGTAAACAGATGTGATTTGCGGTTGATTTTCTGTAAAAAAATCTTACATCCAACTCAGGTTAACGCCATGTGAAGTTTATCAGGGTTGGAGTGTAAAACGGAAAAGCAGCGCCTTTAGCGGTTGCGTTTTTTGTAAAGTTTATGGTCTTCTTCCGAAATACCATATTCGTAGTTTAAGCACTTGTTGGGGCCTTTAAACTTACAGCCTCCTTTGGTAAAGTTAATTTTTATGGAACCATAAATATCCATTCCGTTAAGGTCGGTCATGCCGAGGTAAGTTCCTAACCGTTCGGTGCCAATAGTAAAATAGAGGAATCTGACAGCCAGACCGACTCTCGGATATTTATAATTATACAGCGAAACGGGTACGCTTACTTCAAACCATTTGGTTTCGTATCGGGGGGAAATAGCCGCCACGGCATTACGGCGTAAGGTGTATTTATACAATTGCACAGGGTGTATCCAAAAAGTATTCAAATAAAAATTTTTAAAAAGGTAAAAGTCACCCTGAAAACTTACCGCTGTGGGCAACCCTACTTTAAAACTATTGTTCCTTAATGAGCCATCGCGTGTACCATAAAAAACACCACTCAGGTTGCCTATGAAGCTGTTTAAACTTTGAAAACCCGTGGTGTCGATGCTTGGCCAATAGGCTGAAACATTTTCGAAGCCATGAAGCTGAGCGTTATACTTATAATTTATCCTTCCGATATCCAACAGTGAAAAACCAATTCGATAAACATAGGTGTTGTATGGTTTCTCGCAAGGCCGAACATGGTAGTGTTTAATGATATCATTGCGTTTTTTTGAATAGACCACGCCGATATCAATCCCCAGTCCCGAACCCTTTACCGTAGGAGATACCCCAAAGGTATTATCGTCGTAATTGATCGGTAGCGAGTAACCTAAATCGGCATCCACGTTAAGAAAATTGACGGTTGAATCGTCGAGAATAATATAGTTTCCATTGCGGATAGTACCATCAATACCTCCCAATCCGTAGAGTGGTTTCACCGTGATGCCGGCGGTTAATTGCGTCCGGTTATACTTAATAACATCATAAGCATAGGTTAATCCCAGTTCAAACCAGGCAGACGAACCCAAATCAAAACTAAAATCGTTAAACTGGATGTTGTGAAGCGGGTCGTAATCCAGCCCTTCGTAGCTTACCACCGGAATTTCCCAGGGGATTCTGTTTGCCGATGTAAAAAACCGTACCGCGGTTGAGATGCCAAAGCCATGCCGTCCGGTGTAATACATGGCTGATGGCCCCTGAATCCTAACACTAATCTGGGTAAATTTAAGATCCTGATTATCGTAATAAGTAAAATGATTGTTGTCCTTTCCGTACACCGGTAATTGATCAGAACTTTTAAAAAAGAGATCGTAGAGGGTAGCATCGCTTTTGGGGATATAAGCAAAATTATTGCGCGCAAACAGGGAGACTGATGTCAGATGGATATCGAAAAATATTTTTGATTGGTTAATGTTTCCCGGGTTTGAAAGTGCCGATAGCGACCCCGCGTAGTTGCCCGTTGTAAGACCCAGCATCTCCTGTGCTTTTACTAATTTGATATTAGTAAAAACCAGCAGCGCCGCTAAAGCACTAACAATTGGGTATTTAATAATTTTTTTCAATAATAATATTCGCTCTGCCTAAAAGAACGTCAAATTTAGTTATTTGGTTTGCTTATGCAATAAATTTATCAAAAATAATCTTGATGAACCTATTCCGAAAAGTAAAAATTCACATCCTTGTGAGGCATAAAGCAATTTCATAATTCTGACAGTGGTTATGTTTAAATCGTTTCATTTCCTTCGCAAGGACGTCAAACTACTCTTCGGAGTGGCTTCCCTGGTACTTTTTTCAATCAGTTAGCCTTCGCCCATTCGTTGCCTTACCACTTCGTACATCAACACGGCTCCGGCTACCGAAACATTAAGAGATTCTATTTCGCCCAGCATAGGAATTTTAAGTTTAACATCTGCTCTTTTTAAATATTCGCCCGAAACACCTTCACCTTCCGACCCCATAACAATAGCAACAGGCCCGGTGAGGTCGGTTTTAAAATAGGGGTGCATCGTTTTTTCGGTGGCAGCTGCCACTTTAATGCCGCTGGATTTAAGAAAATCGATAACTTCTTTTAAGTTGTGGGCACGACAAATCGGGATTTTATAAATAGCTCCTGCTGACGATTTGATGGTTCCCGAGTTTAGCTGCGCCGATCCTTTTGAGGGGATAACCACGGCATCAACACCGGCACTTTCTGCAGTACGAAGCAGGGCGCCAAAATTGCGAACGTCACTAATACGATCGAGAATAAGTAAAAAAGGCATTTTTCCCTCTTCGTACAGCCCTGGTACAATATGTTCGATGTTGCTAAAGGCGATGGGTGAAATATAGGCCACAACACCCTGATGATTTTTTCGTGTGAGCCTGTTAAGTTTTTCAGCAGGCACCACCTGATAGGGTATGTCGTGTTCTCTTAGTTTATGTAGCAGCTCTTTAAAAGCAACGCTTCCGGCACCCCGCGGAACAAACCCCTATACCACTTCGTTTCCTGTGTTAAGAGCCTCTAATACAGGTCTGATACCGTAAACCATATCCTGCCGGTTGTCTTCTTTAAAATACATTATTCCTCTAATAATTTTTGATCGATTGATTTTTGAGCCTTGGCTCCCAGTGTTTTTAATTTTTCAATCTGGCCAATAATGTTGCCACGCCCGTCGGCTAATTTTTTGCGTGCATCTTCATACGATTTTTGCGACTTGTCGAGGTAGTTCCCTATCTTATCCAGATCTTCGGTAAATCCAACAAATTTATCGTACAGCGAGCCGGCCTGACGGGCAATTTCCAACGCATTGCGGGTTTGTTTTTCCTGACGCCAAATGGATTCGATGGTTCGCAGCGTTGCCAGCAAAGTGGTCGGGCTTACAATAACGACCTTTCGCTCCCAGGCGTAGTTAAACAGACTGTGATCGGTTTGAATGGCAGCAGCAAACGCGGGTTCGATGGGCATAAACATCAACACGAAATCGGGAGTGTTTTTATCTTTGATGGAGGGGTAATTTTTATCACTGAGTTCTTTAACATGTTTTTTAACCGAATCGACATGTCGTTTAAGCTCTTTCTCTTTTTCCTCTTTTTCTTCCAGACCGACAAACTTCTGATAAGCGGTTAACGAAACCTTGGAGTCGATAACGATAAACTTATGGTCGGGCAATTGAATAACCACGTCAGGACGGATGGTTTTTCCCTCCACATTTTCGCCGGTAGTTTGAATAAAATACTCTTGATTTTTTACCAGGCCCGACTCTTCAAGAATCCTTTCCAGCACTACTTCACCCCAGTTTCCCTGCTGCTTGGAGTCCGACTTAAGTGCTTTGGTTAAATTTTTTGCATCCTTATCGAGTTGTACGCTGAGGTCGTAAATTTTTTTAAACTCGGCTTTTAAATCGCTCTGATCTTTTAACCCTTTTTCGTAAGTGTCTTCAACCTTTTTTTCAAATCGTTCAATTTTTTCCTTCAACGGACTAATTATCTCGTTAATATTTTTTCGGCTGTTTTGGCTAAACTCTTCGCTGTTGGCTTTTAAAATATTATTGGCAATAAGTTTAAATTCTTGCTGCATTTGCTCTTTTACCTCTTTCATCCGCTTTTTCTCTTCTTCGAGTATTTGTCGCAAGCTTTCGAGTTCGGAAGATAAAGCGGCTGTTTTTTTTTCTGCATCTATCCGTTTAGTTTGTTCCTTCTGAAAATCTTGACGTAAACCCTCAAGCTCCCCTGTTTTTTCCAGTAAACTATTCTGTTTGGTTTGAAGTCTGGCAATTTCAATCTCCGCTTCCGATTTTTGTTTGATTTCGAATTCCAGCTTGGTATTTAGAGTTTGCAGCTCTTCTCTTAGTGCAACCTCCTTAGCTTCCATAATGCTGCGTTCGTTTTCAAGTGCTGCAATGTTGTCTTTCAGTTCATCCATGCGTTGCCTAAACCCTGCTTCCTGTATCAGTTTATCCGACTTTCTCTTTTGTTGAAACCAGAGAACAGATACAATTAATCCGGTAACAAAAGCAATGGCTGTCCATACATATTCCATAATCAAATAAATTTTATGTAAAGATAAACAACCCTTCAAAAGAAAACCGCATAAGAGAAATCTTTTTTTAATTACTTTAATAAATAAACAATTTCTTTCATTCAATTGGTAAAAGAAGATTTATCCATAACCATTCTAATTAGGTAAAAAAGATTAATATTGCCGAATTAATTTCTAAAAACAAAGAGATTTATCATGAAACGTATTTTACTGGTTGTATTAGTTTTAGCTGCTTCGCTAACTTACGCGCAGGACACAATTAATTACTGGAAAACAAAAGGTAGTCTTACCATTAATTTTAATCAGTCCTACTTTAACAACTGGGCCGCCGGAGGCGACAACAGCTTTGCCGGGTTACCAAAGTTTAATTATGAAGCCAATTATGCCAAAGACAAAATCAGTTGGGACAACAAATTAAACCTGGCTTTGGGTTATACTGTAACAGGAGATTCAAAAGCCATGAAATCAGATGACCTTATCGAGTTGTACTCGTTGTTTGGTTACAAGATGAAAAAAAACTGGTATGCCACCGTGTTGCTAAAATTTTCTTCACAATTTGCCAGAGGATATGACTATGGGGTGGACTCATCAACTTACGTATCTAAATTTATGGCACCTGCCTACTTCGATATTGGACCGGGTGTTGCTTATAAGTTACCCGATTGGCTGACGATTAACGTATCACCGTTTACTGCCAGAATGACTTTTGTTAATGATCAGAGACTCGCAGATGCCGGTAGTTTCGGACTTGAACCTGCCGTTGTTGATAGCCTTGGCAACATTGTTACTCATGCCAGTAAAGCAAAATTTCAGTTGGGAGCCAAAATTGCAGCGGCTATTCAGTACGAAATATTCAAAAATGTAACCCTTGGAACTAGTCTGGAGCTGTTTTCTGATTACCTGAATAACCCGCAGGATGTTATTGTTAACTGGAAAACATTGGTTAGGATGAAAGTAAATTCGTGGTTAAATGTTGACTTTAACACCGAGTTGTTTTACGATAAAAGCGTGAAATTTTATGATGTTGCCGGCGTTGACCTGGGTCCCAAAGTACAGTTCAAGCAAAACTTAATGATAGGAATTGGTATAACATTTTAATTAACGATGAAACGTATTGGCCTTCTGTCAGACACCCATGGGTATTTGCATCCGCGGGTGTTTGATTTTATGGAATCATGTAACGAAATCTGGCATGCAGGAGATATAGGAAACCTTGAGGTAGTTAAAGAACTTGAGGCTTTTAAACCGCTGCGTGCCGTTTACGGTAATATTGACGGGGGAATGCTGCGCACCCTCTTCAACGAAACAGCCGTTTTCACCATTGAACAAACAAAAGTGGTCATGATGCATATTGGCGGATATCCCGGTAGATATTCTCCCGCTGCTAAAAAGCTGATTAAACAACAAAAACCCAATCTGTTTATTTCGGGACACTCGCATATTTTAAAAGTTATGCCCGACAACCAAAACAATCTCCTGCATATTAATCCCGGTGCTGCCGGAAAATCCGGGTTCCATCGGTTTATTACCATGGTACGGTTTACCATTAATGGCAGTAGTATTAACGACCTGGAAGTATTTGAATCAAAAAGAAGATAATTTTCGTTTATCCTATGATTCAATATTTGGTAGTCTTACTCGATTGTTTTACCTTTGATTGCTGTTAATTAAAATAACAAACTACTAAATGTTGGCGTAATATGGATGTAACTACTGCATTTATTAAAATAAAAGATTCTAACGCACTAAAGTTGCTAAAGCAGATTCTGTTAGACAACAACATAACAGAATTTATTTCTAATGATAAAGAACTAAGTACCCAAAAAGTTGACATTATAATTGTCGACTACAACTACATTGCTGAGTTGTGCAAAATAATTGAAAAGTTAAATGATTCCCATTTTTTGCCTGTTTTGGCGGTAACCGATACTTTTGAAGTAGTAGACAGTCAACCCGATTGTATAACCGATTTTATTCAGGTTCCTGTTAATAAGCAGGAGTGGAATTATAGAATCAAGACTTTTTTGTCCATTAGAAACAGGGAGTTAACCGAGATGAATCAGGAGTCTTTTGAGCTGCTGTTCGATTCCTTGTTTATGGACTTCCTCTGCCCAACCCATATGGTTAACACCAATCTCGATATTGTTCGTACTAATTACAAGCTATTGGAACTTGTAGGTAAAAAACAGGAAGATATCGTGGGTAAGAAATGCTATGAGATTTATCAAAACAGAAAGCAGATTTGTGACAACTGCACAGTAAAAAAGGTGTTGGATTTAAAAATAGCCGTCAACGAAGAAGAAGTTCATTCTTTTCAGGGTAATAACAGGTATTTTGAGAAAAGTGCTTACCCGATTTACAACCAAAGCAGAGAAATCGTGTATGTTGTTGAAACAGCCAAAGAGGTAACCGATAAAGTGCTAAAACAACAATCGATTAAACAGGATGAAGAAAACTATCGAAGGTTTATTGAAAAATCAAGCGACCTGATTATTCTTTTTAACAGAAAAGGTATCATCAGATTTGCCAATAAGCAAATCGAAAAGTACGGCTATGCTATTGATGAGGTTATCGGCACTTCCATATTAAACTATATTGTTAAAGAAAAAATAAAAGAGACGGCTAAACACCTTTCTGATTTATTTGACGGCAAAATTGATACTTTTTCGTTCGATAATAAAATTGTTGCTAAAGACGGTTCTATTACCTCCATCCTTTCCAACGATGTGCTCATTCAATATAAGGGTGAACTATTGGACCTTGCCATTCTTAAAGACATTACCCCGCTTAAAAGAACCGAAGAACAGCTTAGGAAAAATTCGGAAACATTAAATAATATTTTTAATAACTCTGTATTAGCTATTTATGTTCAGGAAAAAGACGGTACTTTTCTGGATGTTAACAGTGCAGCGGTGGCCATG
>CAZKGB010000005.1:0-21811 GCA_964551935.1 uncultured Lentimicrobiaceae bacterium
TCGGGTCATACGTATTACCGCCGATTTTACCTTGGGCGGGGGAAAAAAAACATTTTCGTTTACTGTAAAACAATATTCGATGTCGTACCAGGTTTGCATCAGCACGCTCAGAATTCCATAAGTTTTGTTTCCGGGAGATGCTGTCATTCTTTCTGCCACCTCCTTTTGAATCATGCCTGCAATCTCGGGTATCAGATCACGGTTTCTCAGCGCCTTAAAAAATATCTGGCTGGAAATGTTGTAAGGGAAATTTCCTATTAATGCAAAAGGTTGTGTGCTAATATTTGAAAGATCGTATTTTAGGAAATCGGTTTCAATTATTTCTAATCTTTCATCTCTAAAATGGGTGTTGAGATAGGCAACCGATTCATCATCAATTTCAATAAGCTTAAGTTTGTTAATATCGCCTCTTTCAAGCAAGGCAGAGGTGAGAATTCCGGTTCCGGGACCCAACTCGCAAACTGTCGTGTAGTTTCCCGTTAAGCAGCCTGCAATTTTAGCAGCTATGTTTTTGTCGGTTAAAAAATGTTGCCCCAGATGTTTTTTTGGTCGAACCATAATAGTTTTGTTATGTGGTAATTACGTTTGCGAATTTGTTTGTTGATTCTTGCAACGACTAATTACTTTTCCTCGTTTAGCTCACGGTAAATCGTACGCGATTGTGTGGTGAAAATACTTTCGGGATAATCCTTCATCAACTTTAAATAAAGTAAAGAGGCTTTCTGCGTGTCGGAAAGAAATTTCCTGTTTAATTCGGCGCTGTAAAATAAAGCATTATCAGCCTTAATACTTTGAGGAAACCGCGTGTAGAGTGCTGTATAGAGAGAGTCGGCTGTGTTGTAGTTTTTTATTTTTTCGTAGATGGAGGCCTCTTTGAAGAGTTTAAATTCGCCGGCGACCGGGTTGGATACCGAAGTTGAAACTTTTGATAAAAAGATAAGTGCTGAATCATATTTTCGTTGAAAAGTATATTGGTCGGCAGCGGCAAACAGTCGAAGCGTAAAGCCAAGGGTGTCCTCTTCAAGCATATCTTTAATAAATAGCGAAAGTTCCAGGGCATCGTTGGCGATAAATTTGGAGGTGGCGCCTTTTAAAATGTCCAGGCGGGTTTTGGCCCATTCAAACTCCCCCTTGTAATAAAAAATACGCGCGTTGCGAAATTTGGCTTCGTAGGCCAGAGGATTGTTTTTTAGGTCATGTTCAACCTGCGAATAGAGGAGCGAGGCATCCCAGAATTTTCCGGAGAAGGCCAGTATGTCGGCCAGCTCCATCTTTAAAACGGCTTTGCTTCCAACCGACATGGGAACAAGGATGGCCTGGTTGAGCAGCCGTTCGGCTTCAGCGCTTTGATTTAGTTTAAAAGCTTTTAGATCAGCCAGATTTTTTACAATATTGGCGGTGCTTCTGTTGATGCCCAGGTTTTTAATTGCACGCGTGCCAATTTTATCCAACCCGGTCCAGGTATCTTTGTTGCTTTCGGGGTTCTCCTCAGCCAGCTTTATTTTCGACGAAAAATAGCCGTCGTAGCTGTCGGTGTAATAGGGATTGTCGTTTTTCTTTTTTAACAAGTATTCAAAAGCTTCCGAAGCGACTTTGTAATTTTTGTTTGAATAGGCAATAGTACCCACCTGATACACCACATCTTCTTCGTCACGAAATCTTCTGTCGATTGATTTGGCCTGACGCAGCGCCATGGTAAAATCTTTTGTTTGCAGCGAGTACCACATAAGCAGCTCGGCATATTGCAGGTTGTTGGGGTCAGCCTGCGCTTTAACTAAAATCTTCTCTTTAAAGATTTTCGATAAGTTGTTATCAACGTCCATCACCATCAGGTTTTGGATGTTGCTTTCTATCCGGTTCAGGTCGTTGGGGTTTTCATCCAGTTGGTTTATCAGCGCATCAAACATTTTGTCGTAATTACCCGTGTACCGGTATGCCGAGGCAATTTCCATGTTGTAACGGTAGTTGCCGATGTTGTTTTTCCGGGCCCTTTCGTAAACCTCCAGTGCTGCATCCATGAAGCCTTTCGATTGCAGGTTGTTGGCAATATTTACCACCAGGTTACGGTTGTGGGGTAAATTCTCTACCAGTTTACGAATTATTCTGTTTGACTTTTTTGTTAATCCTTCCAACGAGTAAATATAGGCCAGATCGATGTTGTAGCGCACATTGTGTGAGGAGATTTTGATTTGCTTTTTACATAGTTTTTCAGCTTCTTTGTATTCTTTTAAGTTAACAAGGCTGTTAAAATAGTAAGTGTAATAGATGTATCTTTTCTCCTTATGGTACAACTCACCATACAGTTGTGCTGCTTTTTCATAGTTTCCTTTGTAGTAGTACGATCTTGCCAGATTTTCCTTCGAAGGTGTTTTTAATTGCAACGAAGTACCGTTTTGCTGTATGGAAACAGGTTTATTTTGGGCTATTAATTTTGCCGGAAGAAGACCTATTCCTGCCAGTAAAAAAAGCAGCGTGATATTTAGGCGGACAATCTGCAAAAGCAACTATTTTATAAAGTCAAATCCTGTGTAAGGCTGTAATGCTTTCGGTATTTTTATTCCCTCCGGAGTTTGATTGTTTTCCAACAACGAGGCTACGATTCGCGGCAAAGCCAACGCGCTGCCGTTAAGGGTGTGTGCCGGTTGTGTTTTACCGTTTTTGTCTTTAAACCGTAATTTCATCCGGTTGGCCTGATAACTTTCAAAGTTGGAAACCGAGCTAACTTCAAGCCACCTTTTTTGTGCTCCCGAGTAGGTTTCAAAATCGAAGGTTAGTGCCGAGGTAAAGCTGAGGTCGCCACCACAAAGGCGTAAAATTCTAAAAGGGAGTTCAAGTTTTCGCAACAGGCCGGCAACGTGCTCTTTCATGGTTTCCAGCGTGTTGTACGATTTATCGGGATGTTCGATCTGAACAATCTCTACTTTATCGAATTGATGTAACCGGTTTAACCCGCGGACATCTTTACCATACGAACCGGCTTCACGCCTGAAGCAGTTAGAGTAAGCCACATTTTTGATGGGGAAATCCGATTCTTTTAAAATAACATCACGGTAAATATTGGTGATGGGTACCTCAGCCGTGGGAATCAGATACAGGTTATCTTCGTTTGCAAAATACATCTGTCCCTCTTTGTCAGGTAACTGTCCGGTTCCAAAACCGGAATCTTCGTTTATCAATAACGGAGGCTGGTATTCGAGATAACCGGCATCAATGGCTTCATCTAAAAAGAAATTGATAAGGGCTCGTTGTGATCGTGCTCCCTGCCCTCGGTAAAACGGGAATCCTGCGCCTGTAACCTTGCTTCCAAGGTCAAAATCAATAATGTTGTATTTGGCAGCCAGTTCCCAATGGGGCAAGGCATCTTCAGGAAGGGCCGGCAGTTCTCCCTCCTGGTAAATAGTTTCATTATCAGCGTCCGAATGGCCGGCAGGGACTGATTCGTGTGGAATATTGGGCAACTCAACCAGCTTTTTGCTTAACAGCTCAGCTGTTTCCGAAAGCTTAGCCGACAGTTCTTTGGTTTGTTCTTTAAGTTTAGCCGATTGGCTTTTAGCTGTTTCGGCTTTGTCGCGTTCGCCGGCTTTGTATAACTGTCCTATGGATTTAGCCAGTTGGTTGGCTTCAGCCAAGAGCTGGTCCAACTCGCTTTGGGTAGTCCGCCTGGTTTTATCAAGCTCAATAATTTCGTTTAACAGATTGGTGGCATCAAAATTTTTGACGGCTAAGCGTTCTGCTACAAACTCTTTTTTATCTCTGATTAATTGTAATGAAAGCATAATATACTTATTTTTTGCAAAGGTAAGTTTTGTTACGGATATCGTGAATAAAAAAAACCCGAAACACAAAGTGAATCGGGTTAATATTCGGAAATTCTAACGTATCAACTAATTATTTTCAGCTTCTTTTTCCTTAGCCTCGAAAGGCATTACACTTACGTATGATTTGTCGTTTCTTCTTTTACGATATTCAACTACACCATCGGTAAGGGCAAACAGCGTGTGGTCTTTTCCCATGCCAACGTTCAGGCCGGGATTGTGGGTGGTGCCTCTTTGTCGTACGATGATATTACCTGCTTTGGCAAACTGACCGCCGTAAATTTTTACACCTAATCTTTTACTTTCTGATTCGCGACCGTTGTGCGAACTACCCATTCCTTTTTTATGAGCCATTTTTCCTGATTTTAGTTCCGTTGTTTGGACGGATAAATTAAACAGTTATTTTTTCAATGAGAACTTTACTTAAGTCCTGACGGTGACCGTTCTGTTTTTGGTATCCTTTTCTTCTTTTCTTTTTGAAGACCAATACTTTGTCTGCTCTAAGATGAGAAACTATTTTACCATCAATTTTGGCACCTTCTACTACAGGAGCGCCTATTTTAACAGAACCTTCGTTGTCAACCAACAGCACTTTATCAAATTCAACTTTAGCACCTTCTTCACCGTTCAGCCTGTGAACAAACACCTCTTGCCCTTGCTCTACTTTAAATTGCTGCCCGGCTATTTCAACTATTGCGTACATCACTAAGTTCTTTTAATTATTGCTTACGATTTTGGAGGTGCAAAAATAGAAAAAAAATCTTACCCGCAAACTTTTCAAATAAAAAATATTAAAAACAATTTTTGTAAACTCCTAAGTCGAAATTGGCTTCACTTATGTGTGGTCGGGAAAAGGGAGTTAAAAATGAATAAACAAACATTGTTTTACTTCGCTTCTTTCTATATTATATACGTTATATATTGTATGTAGTGGAAGAAATAGAATTAATTACCAGAATTTTTCATCAAATTGCAAACTATTTTTATTACCTTATATAATACGTTTATTTTGAAAGATAACTACTAACGGTAGTTGAAATACCCGTAATTTCAGGCAAAATGTTAATTAATAATGAAAAAAATTAGTAAATATTTTTGATTTTTTTATTTGAAAGTACAATAATTACATTATTTTTGTGCCTACGCTTATCTGAGATGATAAGTGTTGTATGTTTCTTAAACGGAAATTTTATGATCAATTAATTTTTTTATTAACAAATTCAGTTTATTATGAAAAGTTTTACAAAATTTTTCTTGACATTTGCTTTGCTTATGTCCGCTGTTTTTGCGTTTTCTCAGGATTATCAAAGTATGACTCCCGAGGAAGCCGCCTTTCACAAGGCATTAGAACAGCAAAAAACAGCCGCCCTTGGGCCTGTTACAGCTCCTTCGGGTAACAGAAACGTTACTAATGATTGCGCAACAGCTACGGCTTATGGCAACATTAACGATCCTGCTGTTACCGGTTCAATTGCCAGTTATGGTGAAGAATGGTATTCTTTTACCGGCGCTGACAACATGACGGTTACGGTTTCGTTGTGTAATTCTGATTTCGACACCAAACTTGAGGTCTGGAACGACTGTGGTGACGCAACTTGGGCTTATTACAATGACGACAATTGTGGAGTACAGTCAGAAATTGGTGGAATTCCATTTACTGCCGGTGATGTAATGTACGTTAAAGTTTATGGTTATGGTTCCTCTTCAGGAAACTATGAACTTTCCATTACCGGAGTTCTGCCTCCTCCTTCTGCTACTCCAATTGCATCTTTCCCCTTTACTATTGATTTTGAAAGCGGAGATTTCCCTGCTGAAATTCAAGCTGAACAAGGTGCAGATGCCGGGTTAAGTGTTGATGCTGCCGCTGCCAATGGTTCTTCTTTTGGTGCCTTGCTTGAGGGAACATCTTATACTAATTGGCATTCTCCTTATGGTACAGGTCCTGATGCTTTCAACAGCTCACCTACGCATATCGATGCTTTAAATATGAGTATTCAGCCGGGAACCCCCTCAGGGTTGTTGTTCCTTTCTTTTGATATGCGTCAAAACTATTCGTATAATCCAAATTATTCATGGTTTAGAGTAACCGTTAACGGAACTCCTATTGCTGATGTAAACGGCGATACTTATTTCCAACCCTCTACACCTGATGGTGACTCTTGGGCTAGTTACTCTTATGACTTATCAGCTTATCAAGGTGGCGATTTTGATATTGCCATTGAAGCTGTAAACAAGTATGCTTACCTGTATTATCAGGGTGGTGATGCTGCTATGGTTGATAACATTCTTTTTGAGTACATTCCTGTTGGAACTATCGAAGGTCATGTAACGGCTAACGGATCTCCTGTTGAAAATGCTCATGTTGGTATTGTTGACTTAAACGAGTATTTAACAGATGCTACAGGATACTATTCGTTTCCTAATATTTTAGCCGATGATTATCAAATGTATTGCTACAAAGATGGTATGAATCAGGTTAGTGCTAATGTTACCTTAAATGCTGGTCAGACTTTGGTACAGGATTTCAATTTGTCTTCACCTGTTATGATTGTTAGTCCGCTTAGCTTTACTAACACATTGAATCCTGAAGAATTTTTTGTAGACAATCAGGGAATTCAGAATGCAGGTGCCGGTGACTTAAGCTGGACTGCTTCTATTGTTTATTCCACTACTAACGCTGTTAGAGTAGGTGCTTTACCTGTTGCTCCTGATATGAATGCAACTTATCCAAATCCTCAGGGTGGTATGCTTACTACTTCTCCTTCAGCTACACAAGGTTCACGTGCCGATTGTCCTGATGGTACGGTGTTTGGTAACCCTGCACAAAATTACGACAATGCTTATACCAGTGACGATGGCGCCGGATACCAGTGCTATCAGCATTATAGTGCTTCCGCTGATATTGGCTCGATTACCTTTTACTTTGTAGGTATTCCTGCTGTTCCTGCAACACAGGATTTTAATATTGAATTTTATCAGGATGGAACTACTCCTGGTGCCGTTATTCAAGCTTTTACAGCTACTGTTGATGCTGTTGATATCGGTGAAATTTTACTGGGTTCTTACCCAATTTATTCTTTCACAGTTAATTTACCAGCAGCAGTTACTGACCTTGATGGTTGGGTTTCTGTGCATGCTCCTGCTTCCGGAAATACTTTCTACTGGGTAGATAATACTGCCGGTACCGGTGCTGCTATGCAAAATAGCTCTACCCTTAGTGTACAGTTGGCTGCTTGTCTTGGTGGTGTAGCTGCCGGTGGTGACTGGTTAAGCTTAAGTCAATACGAAGGTTCTGTTCCTGCTAATGGCGGATCAACTACCATCGATGTTAACTTTGACGCTTCAGGTACTCAGGCCGGTGAAGTTTATACCGCAGACATTGTTTACGTTGCTAATCCTAATGTTTCGCAAACAACGGTTCCTGCTACCATGATTATTGCAGGGGATCCTTTACTCCCTTGTACCGATTTGGAAGCTACTTTGATTAATGAGGTTACCGGACAGGTTAACCTTACCTGGACTTATCCTCCAACTATGGATCCTACTTTCCAGTATTTCCTCATTCGTAGAGATGGAACACCAATTGCCAATACAACTGATACCTATTTTACAGATATGTTACCTGCTTATGGTACCTATTCTTATACTGTATCTGCAGTTTATGCTGAAGGAGAAACCACTCCTGCAGGTCCTGCTGTTGTAGATTGGTTAATCCCTGCATTATGCAACAATCCTGCTGCTTTATATAATGAGCAGTATCCCGAAACACAGGAAAATGTTACTTTAACCCTTGAAAACTGTGGTGACGGTACATTGGCTTATTCATTCCCTGATTACATCAATACAAGCAGATTCTCCTGTACTATGCAGGTTGCTTTGTATGATTCTTATGGTGATGGTTGGAACGGCGGTGCCCTTGACGTGTTAGTTAACGGTGTTGTTGTTTTAGATCATATTACCTTAGCATCCGGTAGTGGCCCAGGTTATTACTCGTTCGATGTTGAAGGCGGTGATAACATCAGTACGGTTTATTATCCGGGAAGCTGGTCGAGTGAAAACTCTTACGACTTCCTCGATTCAGATGGTAATGTAGTATATTCTGCCGGTAACGAAAGTGTACCTGAAGGCATTGTATTTGGCGCTTGCCCTGTACCAAGTTACATTGTTGCCGTTAATCCTACTAATGGACAAATTGCAGCCGGTGAAACTCAGGAAATTACAGTAACTTATAGTTCAGCTGGTTTCCCTGTGGGTGATTTTGATGAATACCTGCATATTACAACCAACGATCCTAACCGTTCAAACGATAGTATTTTAAATACCATGCATGTTTACACACCTGCAACCTTGTACGGAACGGTTACCGATTGCAATAATGGTAATGGCATAGGTGGTGTGGATGTTACTGCTGTAGGTACAACTACTTTCGTAACAAGTACGGATGAAAATGGTAACTATCAATTCTATGTTGATGAAGATACTTACGATATTACTTTCGATAAAGTTGGGTATGAATCAGCTCAGGTAATGGGTGTTGTTGCTCCTCAGGGTGCTATGACAGAAGCCAGTGCCACATTATGCGAAACTCCTTATCCTGTTGGTTGGGTAATTGCCGATCCTAATCAGGATGATACTCAATGTCTGGTTACATGGAATATCCCAATGGGACCTTACGAAATTAGTTATGACGATGGTACAGCAAACGATTATGTTTCCTGGACCGCTCCCGGAAATGCTGTTGCCGTTAAATTTACCCCTGCAGGATATCCTGCCACCGTTACAGGTGGACGTATCTACGTTGGTGATGGTTCATTCCCAACAGGTGCTAACTTCCTGGGAACCCAGTTTGCAGTAGGTGTATTCGCCGCTGACGGTACCAATGGAATGCCCGGTACTATGCTTGACTCAATTAATGTTGATGTGAATAACTATTTATGGGTTAATTTTGAAGGCCTGAACGCCTCTGTTGCCAGTGGAGACTTTTATATGGTTATGTGGCAACTAGGTTTTGCTCCTAACGCTGCACCTATTGGTGTTGATAGCGACCTGCCAACCGCTTATCGTTCTTATGTAAAATATGGAACAAACGATTGGACAGTTAGTCCTTATCAGGATTTGATGATGCGTGCTATTGTTAGCGGACCTAATGCTGGTGTTACTATGAATGCAAACGCTTCAGGTAAAATGATCTATCCTCCAAAAATTGGTGGTTTCACCGACTTTATTGCTACAAGCATGCCTAAAGGAGTTCCCGGAGTTGAAAAAACCGGAAATATTGTTCCTTTGGAAAGCAATGCAAATGTTCGCGATTTAACAAACTATACCGTTGCTTTGGTTAACGGGTTCGATCCTGATGCCGGACAAACTCCTGCTGACGGAACCATTACTCCTGTAGCCAATACCGGAAATACAAGTTATACACACGCCGGTTGGGGTGGTCTGACTGAAGGTTGGTACGGATATGCTGTTCGTGCAAATTACGAAAGTGGTGAAAGCGATTGGGTATTCTCTAACATTGTTGGTCATCTTAAAGATGTAGTTGTTTCTGTTAATATTCAAACCTGTGATGGCTCTGATCTTGATGGAGCAGAAATTACTTTGGTTGGTCATAACTACCCTTATAACACATACCATGCTGTAACCGACGCTAATGGTGCTGTTGTATTTGATAGTGTTATTAAAGGTAATTACGACCTGTTGGCTGAGAAAGTTGGATTTGAAGATTATACTCATAGCAACATTGCTATTCAGGCTAACTACACTGAAAACATTATGATGCAGAAAATAGCCTATCCGGTTCGTAACTTAACCGTTGACGCTTTAACAAGTGTAGCTACATGGGATACTCCTTTAATTACACAAATGTTGAATCAGGACTTTGAAGATCCTACATTCCCACCTGCCGGTTGGCAAACTTTTACCAATGATATTGGTTGGTTCCGCAGCGACGACGGTGGAAGTGGCGCATTCCCAGTACCTCCCGGTGATGGCTACTATGCTATTGCTAACGACGATCTCGCCGGTAGTGTAAGTGATGGTAGTATGGATTATCTTATCACTCCTGCTATGGACTTGAGAGAAAGTGATAACTTTAATCTTTACTTCGATTCTTATTTCGATGGTGGTTACGGTCAAATTGGTACTGTAGAATATAGCCTTGACGGTGGTGCTACATGGGAAAATCCTATATATTACGCAGAACCTGTTACCGATTGGACTCCGGAAGTTGTTGACCTTTCAAGTCTTTCTGGTGCAACCGGTGCTCGCGAAGTATGGTTTGCTTTCCATTCAGATGATGGTGGCGAATGGGCTTCAGGTTGGGCAGTTGATAATGTAGCAGTTCATAATGGTGCTCCTCAGGTACAATCTTATATTGTTTCGCTTGATGATGCATTCGTTATTGAATTACCTGCTGACCAATTAACCTATGCTTTTGAAGATTTAACTTACGGACAAACTTATACTGCAGCTGTTCAAGCTAAGTATGGTGACTTCTGTCAGCTTTCACCAAAAGTATATTACACATGGACTTCTTCTTTCTTGTATCCTCCAAGAAATACAGGAGATGCCTATGTTTATAATACCAATGAAGTTCCTGTAACATGGAATCCTCCAATGACCGATGACGGTATCCCGATGGCTGCTGCTCCAAGCACAGTTGTTTACGAAGGACCTCAGGCAATGGTTGCAAATGCTGACCAGGCTTCTACTGTTACTCGTATTGAGTACAATACACAGAATAATAGCCGCGATACCTGGGATCTCCAGTTTAGCTGGCCTACTTTCTATAACGACGGTGAAGCCGGTGTTGAATGTGATGGTAACTTTGTTTATACCGCTCAGTGGAATGGTTCGAGATTCAGCAAATATACCTTGGATGGTACATGGGTTGAAGACTTTAATATTCCCGGTGTTAGTGGTGTACGTGACTTAGCTTTCAACGCTGATGATGGTTACTTCTATGGTGCTGCTGCTTCTACTTCCGTATTCCAGATGGACTTTGAAAATCATTTATTGGTAAGTACTATCAATGCACCTACTGATGTACGTGCTATTGCTTTCAACGATGATACCCAAACTTTCTATGGAAATAACTGGAGTACAGATATTACCGAATTTGATATGACCGGAGCATTTGTTTCAAGCTTTGCTCCCGGTGGATACAGTGGTATTTACGGCATGGCTTATGATAACTGGTCAGATGGTGGTCCATACTTATGGATTTATGACCAGGGTGCTAACAATCTTGTTCAGGCTACTTTACCTGACGGAACCTTTACAGGTGTTACTGTTGATGTACAGGCCATAACCGGAGCCTCTTCCAGTGCCGGTGGTCTGTTCACACAACCTGGTATTGTTCCCGGAACTGTTACTATAGGTGGTAATTCACAAAATGAAATGGTTTGGGGTCTTGAACTCGCACCTTACAGTGGTGGCGGCGGCGGTGGAAATGCCGGTGTTGTACCTGATGGTTTACTTTCATTTAATGTATACCGCGATGGTGCTGTTATTGGAACCAAAGATTACAATGGTGAAGGTGTTGACGACGTACTTGTTTATGTGGACAATAACGTAATGCCTGGTACCTATCTTTATGAAGTATCTGCTGTTTATGACCTCGCTCAGTTTGGATTCCCGGGTTCTACCGGCGAGTCTGCTCTTGATGGTCCTGACACGGTTATGGTTATTTGGGGTATGGATATTCCATTTATCGAAGACTGGGCTACCGGAAACTTTGAATTCAACAACTGGACAACAGATGCTCCTAACTGGAAAATCAACAGTCAGGTTGGTGATGATCAGCCTTCTGCCGAGTTTACATGGGATCCATTGTTAGAAAATGATTATGCTGCTTCATTAACATCTGCTCCTATGAAAGCTGATATGTTAACCGAAGGAAATATTTGGTTAGATTATAACATTAAACTGGATGACCGTAATTCAACGGGTGAAGAGCATCTTATAGTTGATGTTTATGATGGTGATACCTGGACTCAGGTTGCTGACGTTGCCAATAATGGTAGCTTTGGTTTCGCTGATGGTTTCAACCATATCAACATTAGCAATTTTGCGATGGGTAAAGTATTCCAGGTACGCTTCACGGCAACCGGATTAAATTCATTCGACATTATTTCATGGTTTGTTGATAATATTAGTGTTTACAGAACATGTGAGGCTCCTAGTGGTCTTTCAGGTGAATATGTATGGTACGACGATCCACCAGCACAAGAAAACTGGGGTGCGTTACTTACATGGCAAGCACCTTATATTCCACAACCAATCGCTGATTGGATCCATTGGGATGATGGTACCAACTTTAGTGCTATTGGTTTAACTGACGGTGGTGACTTTACTGTTGCTGCACGTTGGGATGCCGGTCAGTTGTCTGATTACAATGGTACTTATATCACTAAGTTACAGTACTTCCCAGCAACTACTGATTTTAGCAACATCATTGTACGTATCTGGACAGGAGCTAACGCTTCCAACCTGGTTTACGAAGAAGATGTTACTGCCAGTGCAGTTGGCGGAATGTGGAATGAGGTTACTTTAGCTACTCCTATTCAACTTGATGTAAATGATGAGTTGTGGATTGGTTACACCCTGTTAGGACAGGTTGCCGGTACATTCCCTGCCGGAACTGATGCAGGTCCTGCCATTGCCGGATATGGTGACAAGATTACTATGGACGGTATTACTTGGGATAACCTTTCAGACTTTGGCTTGAGCTACAACTGGAATGTTCAGGCTTATGTTGAAGAGCTTACCACATCGGTTGCTCCTGTTACACCTATCGTTGATAACACTGTATACAGTACACCTAAAGCAACCCTTTCACAAGGTGCTAAGGTTGAAAATGGTGCTAAAGCCAACGCTGCCGGTAGTCGTGAATTTACAGGTTTCAAACTGTATAGAAGCGAAACCGGTGACAATGGAACGTATGTTGAATATGCTACTGTTCCTTATGTTGACGGACAAACTGAATACACTTATTACGATCAGGCTCCAAATGTATCTGCACAAACATCTTACTGGTATAAAGTAAGTGCTATGTGGGAAAGTGATATTGATCAGTGTGAATCTGCATTTGCGCCTGCATTGGATAATCCGATGAATGATTTCGTAAGTGTATTTGTAACAAGTGTTGACAATCCATTGGCTAATGTTACAAGTGTTTATCCTAACCCTGCAAGAGAAAACGTTACGGTTACAACCACCGAGGGAATAAATAATATATCTGTTATCAACTATGTTGGTCAGGTAGTTTATCAGAAAGCTCTTAACGGTGAAACCAAAGTTGATCTCAACACAGGTAATTACGATGCTGGTGTTTATGTAATCAGAATTGAAACAACTAGTGGTACTACCAACAAACGCGTTGTTATTACTAAATAGTTAGTAGATTTTGATTAGCAGAAAATACTGCTGATACAATAAAAAAGGGGCTAACCGCGAGGTTAGCCCCTTTTTTCATTTATTTTTGCACCTCTTAATAATGGCTCCATGATATCAGTAAATGGCATACGAAAGGAATTTGGGGGAGTACCCTTGTTTAGTGACGTAAGTTTTAATATAAACTCTAAAGACAGGATTGGGCTGGCAGGAAAAAATGGTTCAGGAAAAACTACTTTGCTTAATATTCTGGTAGGCTCTATGGGTCAAGACAGCGGTACGGTCGTTATTCCCGATGATGTTTCGGTTGGCTATTTACCACAGGAGAAAAACCTGAATAGCAAAATAGCTATCGTTGAAGAGATGATGCAAGCTTTGTCGTTTATTAAAACGTGGCAAAAAGAACTTGAAACCCTTGAAACGGAACTGGCTAACCGTGAGGATTATGAATCGGTAAGCTATGCTAAATTAATTGAAAAATACAACCATTTAAACGAGCGACTGTTACTTTTTCAACCGGCTAAACTACAAGGAGAAGCAGAACGTATATTGACAGGACTTGGTTTTGATAGGGAGCAATTTGCAAACCCCGTTAATACCCTTAGTGTTGGCTGGCAAATGCGTATTGAGCTTGGGAAGTTGTTGCTTTTAAAACCTGAATTATTGCTGCTTGATGAACCTACCAACCACCTTGATATCGAATCGATACAGTGGCTCGAGAGATTCTTACTCTCTTATAAGGGTTCCGTAATATTGGTTTCGCACGACCGTGCTTTTTTGGATAATGTTACCAACCGGACACTTGAAATAAATAACGGGAAGGTTTATGATTATAAAGTTTCTTACTCTAAGTATGTTCAATTGCGTAATGAACGGTTGGAGCATCAAAAGGCTGCCTTTACCAATCAACAGAAAGAGGTTAAGGAAATTGAGAAGTTTATCGAGAAGTTCCGTTATAAGGCTACCAAAGCTAAACAGGTACAATCGAGGGTTAAACAGCTCGACAGACTTGATCGTGTTGAGGTCGATGATATTGATAACAGTGCCATACATTTTAGGTTTCCAGCTGCTCCTCATAGTGGGAAAATTGTTGTTGAGGCTGAAGGGGTAACCAAATATTACGGTGATAAATTGGTTTTAAAGCAGGTCGATTTTCAACTATTAAGAGGTGAAAAGGTGGCTTTTGTCGGGAAAAACGGCGAAGGAAAAACAACGTTTGTTAAAACGCTTCTCGGGTTAATTGATCATAAGGGCATTGTGAAAACTGGTCATAATGTGATTCCGGCTTATTACACGCAGGATCAGTTGGAGATGCTTGATATGAATAATACGGTTTTTGATGAAGTAGACAAGGTGGCAGTGGGAGATATCAGGACACGGCTTAAAAACATTCTTGGCTCTTTTCTTTTTCAGGGCGAGGATGTTGATAAAAAAGTTAAAGTATTATCGGGGGGGGAAAAGTCGAGGCTGGCGTTAGCAAAACTACTGTTAAGCCCCAGCAACTTATTAATTCTTGATGAGCCAACTAACCATCTTGATATGGTTTCAAAGGATATCTTGAAAAGTGCACTTCTTGAGTATACGGGAAGCGTTGTTATCGTTTCACACGATCGTGATTTTTTACAAGGTCTTACCTCTAAAGTTTACGAATTTAAAAATCACACGATAAAGGAGCACATTGGAGATATCTCTGAATATTTAAGAAAGCATAAGCTGGAAACGTTAAAGGAACTTGAACGCAACGAAAAGAGTAGAAATGTTCAGGTTGAGCAGCCTGCATCGGAGAATAAACTTCGTTACGAGCAACGCAAAGAGGTTGACCGACAAGTTCGAAAATTGAGAAATCAAATAGCTTCCACGGAAGAAAAAATTGAATCTGTTGAAAAGGAGTTGGAGGAAATAAATAATAAGCTAAGCAATCCGGAAGCCTACAGCGAAGAGATAAAATCCGGCCGGTTATATAAGGAACACAAATCTGCCGAAGAGAACCTTAATGAATTTATGAAACAGTGGGAAACTCTTCATGAGAAACTGGAAAAACTACTGGGGTAAAAAAGGTTATCGAACCCTGTTAACCATTCGTCCGGCCACCATTCTAAGCTCGTTTTTCTTTTCCTGGTTGATGTTTACCTTGTCAAGAAAAACCATGCTGTCGTTAAAGTATTTATCAATTAAAAGCGAAGTATCTTTATCAACACCCAATTTGGAGAAATATTTTTTTACCGCTTTAATTTTTTGTTCTTCATCCTGCTGTGGTTCGGTGTAGAGCCGGATGAGCTCCTTACGATCTTTTTCATCTGCTTTTTCCAGTGCTTTTAAATAAAGATAAGTTTTTTTGTTGGTTACAATATCACCACCCGTTTTCTTTCCAAAAACATCCGTATCTCCATAGGTGTCCAGCAAATCATCTTCAAGCTGAAACCCTAAACCAATGGCAATACCGAAATTGTAAAGGTTTACAGCATCCTCTTTGGGAGCATTCCCGATAAAAGAACCTATTTTTAAGCTTGAGGCAAACAGAACCCCGGTTTTAAGCCGAATCATTTCAATGTATTCGTCAACCGTTACATCATTCCTGTTTTCAAATTCAAGGTCGAGCTGCTGGCCTTCACATACCTCGATGGCTGTTTGGCTGAAAACAGAAAGCACGTCTCCTAAAATTTCTTTATCAGCCATTTGAGCATATTGATAGGCTTTGGCAAAGAGTGTGTCGCCTGAAAGAATGGCGGTATTTTGATTCCATTTTTTAAACACGGTTTTTTTGCCCCGGCGGACCGGTGCATTATCCATAATATCATCATGAATGAGGGTGAAGTTATGGAAAAGTTCGATGGCGATGGCTTGTGGTAAGGCCTTGCTGATGTTGTCATCATACAAGCAGCAACCCATCAGCGTGAGAACCGGCCTGATGCGTTTTCCTCCCAACTTAAGGGTGTATTCAATCGGTTCGTAAAGTTGAGACGGAAACCCGCCAAAATTTTGTTTGGCCAGCTCTTTTTCAAAATATTGTGATAATTCTTTCTGCGAATACATATTTATTTTGTTAAATCTAAAAGATACTGTCCGTACCCGCTTTTAACCAATGGTTTGGCAATCTCAATTAACTGTTCTTTACTGATAAATCCTTTTCGATAAGCTACCTCCTCAATGCATCCTACCTTTAACCCCTGGCGACTTTCAACAATATTTACAAATTGTGAAGCTTCAAGAAGCGACGTAAAAGTACCTGTGTCAAGCCAGGCTGTGCCTCTATCCAATACACCTACTTTTAATAAGCCTTGTTTCAGATAGTATTTATTAACATCGGTAATTTCGTATTCGCCACGGGCGCTGGGCTCTATGTTTTTAGCCACCTCTATTACGCTGTTGTCGTAAAAGTAAAGGCCGGGAACTGCATAATTTGACTTGGGTAGTTGTGGCTTTTCTTCTATGGAGATGGCCTTGTTATTACTGTCGAACTCAACCACACCATATCTTTCCGGATCGTTAACATGATAGGCAAAAACAATACCTCCTTCCGGTTCGCTGCTCTCTACAAGCAGTTGTTGGAGTTTGTTACCATAAAAGATATTATCACCCAGTATCAGGGCAACCTTGTCGTTTCCGATAAACTCCTCACCGATAACAAAGGCTTGTGCCAGGCCGTTGGGAATTTCCTGTACGGCATACGAAAATTTACAGCCTATGTTGGAACCATCGCCCAATAACTTTTCAAAGTTGGGCAGGTCGTGCGGAGTCGATATAATCAATATTTCATGAATGCCGGCAAGCATTAAAATAGACAAAGGATAATAAATCATTGGTTTGTCGTACACCGGCATAAGCTGTTTGCTAACGGCAATGGTTAAGGGGTGAAGCCTTGTTCCTGAGCCTCCTGCTAAAATAATACCTTTCATAATTATAGTTTTTTAAAGTTGTCGTTTTCTACATCGTTGCCCAATTCTTCAATGATAAGCTTGTCGAGTTCAATGTCCTCTTCTTCATCAAATACTTCCAGGAAAGGCTCCTTAAACGATTTCGTGAGTAACCACTTATCGATGCTCAACAGTAGTGATGGAAGTACGAATAGGTTTGAAAACAGAGCTACCAGCAACGTTACCGAAACCAGATATCCCAGCGCTTCGGTTCCTCCAAAAGAGGAAAGCGTGAACATGGAAAAGCCAAAAAAGAGTACTATTGCCGAATAAACCATGCTGTAGCCGGTTTCCTGAAGGGCCAGTAAAACCGACTCTTTAATTTTCCAGTCGTTATATTTAAGTTGCAACCTGTATCTGGATAGAAAATGGATGGTGCTGTCGACACTAATTCCCAAGGCAATACTAAAAATTAGTATGGTGGAGGGTTTAATCGATATACCAAAGTATCCCATTACGCCGGCGGTCAAAATTTGAGGAATAATATTTGGAATCAGCGAAATAATAATCATTCTGGCTGAAGAAAAAATTAAAGCCATTAGCATAGTAATGGCAATAATAGCAAGTAATAAACTGGAGAAAAGATTTTTAACCAGGTAATTGGTGCCTTTTAGAAAGACAACACTTGTTCCCGTTAAATGAACGTCGTATTTTTTTGGCGGAAAGATGGAATCAATTTTAGGGTTGAGACTCTTTAATATCCTCTCAATATCGTTGGTTCCAATGTTGGCCATCTGAACCGATACCCTCGTGGTTTGAAGACTGGAATCGACAAACGATTTCAGCAAAGAGTTGCTGCCTCCTTTGTCAATAGAGGGAACATAGGATAGAATAAAATTTCGCTCCTGATTGTTGGGAAGCGAGTACATTTTAGGGTTCCCCCGGTAAAAAGCCTGTTTAGCTGATTTTACTACCTCTACAATTGATAAAGGCTCAGAAAATTCGGGGTATGTTTTTAAAACATTTTGAAGTTGATCAATCTTGCGGAGCGTGGAGGATTTTAAAATGCCCTTTGGCTTCTTCGTGTTGATGGTGATTTCAAGAGGCATTACCCCGTTAAAATTTTGCTCTAAAAATATCAGGTCTTTATAAAGAATATCATCTTTTGAAATATCGTCAACAATGTTACCGGTGGTTTTAAGCTTTGTGATGCCGAATATTCCGGCTATTAATAGGCTGCCTGTTATAATATATATTGCCGGACGTTTTGTTTGAACAATAATGATAACTTTATCAAGAAACCTGCTGATAATTCCTTTTTCGAGATGCTTGAGATGTTTAGGTTTTGGTTCGGGGAAAAAGCTAAACAGAATGGGAAGCATAAAAAGTGATAATAGATAAATAAGAAAGATGTTAAGCGCGGCAATAATTCCAAATTCAACAAGTAGTTGGTTGCCTGTAATAATAAATGCTGCAAACCCAACGGCGGTAGTGGCATTGGTGAGCAGATTGGCATTACCAATCCGTGATATCATTCGTGACAGGGCTTTTACTTTGTTGCCGTGTTCGCGAAACTCACTCAGGTATTTGTTTAGAAGAAAAATAGAGTTTTCTACCCCGATAACAATGAGCAGCGGAGGCAAAATGCCCGTGAGGATGGTTATTTTGTATCCAAATAAAACCACCGTTCCCAACGCCCAGATAACAGCCACAATTACCACCAGCATGGCAAAAAATACCGCCCTAAACGATTTAAACAGAATAAAAAGGAGTATGGATGCAATAACCAATGCCAACAACACGAAAAGTAATAATTCGTTTTGAATCATTTTACTGGTAACTGTTCGGATATAGGGGAGGCCGGAGTAGTGTATCTTAAGCTGGTAGGTTGCCCCGAAAGCATCAATTTTTTGACGTATGGTGTTAATTAGCGGAATTCTTTTTTTTGAGTTGATAACCGTTTTATCAAGGGTTATCATCATAAGATTGACTTTGGTTTTTTTATTAAAAAGACGTCCGCTGTAAAGAGGAAGGGAATAAAGAACCTTTTTCACCGAGTCAACCTCTGCCTGCGAGGTAGGCCGATGGTTCAAAATGAGTTTGAAGTCGAACTTTTTAAGGCTGTCGTTTCTAATGAGTGAATAGGTGTGGGCAGCCGAAACAACGCCTTCCACCCCGTTAATTTTCGATACATCACGGGTTAAGTCGTACCACGATTTAAAATGATCAAGTGTAAACAGGTTAGAATCCTGGATGGCAACAAAAATAACACTGCCATCTTGCCCAAATTGTTTTTTAAATTCCTGATACTCTATATTAATGGGGTTATCGTCCGGAAGCATCGACGCCATTTCGTACGACATTTTTATTTTTGAACCTGTATATCCCATGAATATGGTAATAAGCGCAATTAAGCTCAAAATAATAAGTCGGTACCGAAGGATAACCCTTACAATTACTTGCCACATAAATTTCCTTTCTAAACGAAGGTACTAAAATAGGTAAAAAATTACCACAATCAGTTCCTGATTTCCTTGCTTTTTACGGGAGAGCAAAGGTAATACTTTGGCATGAGAAATTGACATGCCGAATTAATTAGTTTAATGCCAGTTAAGAATATTGTGCAAATCGTACTCTTCAGGATTTGGCAGCCATTTTTTTGCTTCTTCGTAGTCGCCGGGTTCAATATACTGAAGGCCGTTTTCGATGATCAATTTTGACTTTCCCTGTTTTAAGTCTACAAGGCGTGGTTTAATTTTTCCATGTTCATCTTCAACATCTTCAAGATAAAGGGGTTCTATTTTTCCTCCCGGTGTAGCCGTAACCATGCAGCCGGTTCGCCCTTCATCAAAAAGCTTTTTAACACCATAGCCCAAAAGTCCGCAATATAGCAAGTCGTAGGCTACCGGAGCCACACATCGTAGCTCGTATCCCAGTTCTACCGGTCGGCTTTTTACTTCCAGGTTTAGTTCTTTTAATTTTTGTTGAAGCAGAATGTTGTAAATGTGTGCTTTGCTTACATTTCCCAGCTCGGGATGCCCATGATTGTCGTAAGTGAAATTAATACCTGAATGCTCAATCTCTTCGTCAGTCATAAAGTGAAAAACCCCTTCGCTAACAATGGATACGCCGTATTTTATTCCCATTATTTTTCGTTTCACGATGGCTGAAATCAAAAGGCTGATAATTTTATCGAACGTAATGTTAGTGTTGTAAAACATTTCGGGAATTACAATCATTGGAAAATGACTTGCTGCTCCAATGCCAAAGGCCAAATGTCCTGCTTCTCTTCCCATGGCCGAAATGACAAACCAATTACCGCTGGTACGTGCATCTTCATATATCGTTTGGGCAATTCGTACTCCTTCCTGCTTAGCCGACTGGTATCCGAAAGTAGGAATATTTGCCGGTAGGGGCAGGTCGTTGTCGATGGTTTTTGGAACGTGAATATTTTGAATGTTCACGTTGTTTTTCCGTAAAAATTTCGAAATCCGATTGGCCGTGGAGGCAGTGTCATCACCACCAATGGTTATAAGGAGTTTAATATTGTTCTCTTTAAAAAAATCAGTCGAAAATTCTTTGTCTTTGGGTTTGTGCCGGCTCATTATTAACGCTGATCCTCCTTTGCGATGAATGTCATCGGCAAAAGCAAAATCGATATCTACTGTTTTCCGGTTTCTGTCAAATAACCCGTGGTAACCGCCTTGAATTCCAATAACCCGATATCCGGCTTTCAAAAATACCATCGATACCGAACTAATTACCGAGTTAATTCCCGGGGCGGGTCCTCCACCACATAAAATTGCTATTGATTCGTTCATTTTGTTCTGTTATTTATTTTGAAACAAATGTAAACATTGTGCGAAAAGGATAACAAGTATTGGAGGATTTTTATCCATTAATCTAATATTCTCCGTTGAGGTTTTGCAAAAAACCTTGTTGTATAAAATCAGGTTTTATGTTTTTTTTTGAGATTTTTTATGTGATTTGTCAGGTTTCTATTCATTCCCCGACTATTTAACAATAATATATATAATTTAGAAGAATTTTAAATTAAATCGATTGAAATGCAAATGCTAATGAAAAAGAAAATTACCCGCTTAACGCTCTTAACGTTTATTTTGTTGATGGGTGTCAATATTTTGATGGCTCAAACGGAAACGGACTATACTGCTTTGATGCAAATAAAGCAAGAGCAGGAGGCTAAATGGAATGTCAAATTACAACGTGTTAATGAGTATGCAGCAGCAAACAACCTGCCCATAGTTTACGAAAATGATAAAGGTCAGGTGTTTCAGCTGGTAGATGTGGTTAACGGCGAACCGCAGTATTATACCACTTTTAATTTGGGTGCTGCTCATACAACGCGGGCTGCCGAGTTATGGACCGGTGGTAATAGTGGCTTAAACATTGACGGTGATGGATATCACCAGCTTGGCGAGTGGGATGGTGGTCGAGTGCGGAATTCGCATCAGGAGTTTACCGACCAGGGAAGTTCCCGTGTTACTCCACAGGATGGTGGTTCCATTTCGGAACACGCTACCCATGTGGCCGGCACCATGGTGGCTGCCGGTATTCACGCACAAGCTAAGGGTATGGCTTTCAAAGCTACTTTGAAATCATGGGAGTGGTCAAACGACGAAAGTGAAATGGCAGGAGCCGCCGCCAACGGATTGGAGATTTCTAACCACTCTTATGGTTTTATAAGAGGCTGGGTTCATAACAACGGGAACTGGACATGGCATGGAA
>CAZKGB010000006.1:0-19211 GCA_964551935.1 uncultured Lentimicrobiaceae bacterium
TTGAGTTGAAAGGATACGATCCGCATCCACATATCAAAGGTGCCATTTCGATTTAATATTACCTCAAGTAAACCATATCCGAAATCTTTTAAAAAGTATTTTTTTGCCAAAGCAAAAGAGTAATGTTTTAACCCCTTCACCAAAGCATGATTACAACACTCATGCTCAGGTAGATATTAATCAACCCGTTAATTGTTACGCCGATAAGTTTATGATTGTATCAAATTGGAAACATCCTGAAAATTTTAAATTACTTTTGTCCCATGAGTAGCAACATCGAAATATTGCCTTTAAAAGAGTGGTTTCCCACCGAAGATTTTCCGTTAATCATTTCGGGGCCTTGCAGTGCCGAAAGCAGAGAACAACTGTTGGCTACCGCCAAAGAGGTGGCAAAAATCAAGCAGGTAAAGGTGTTGAGGGCAGGTATATGGAAACCCAGAACACGGCCGGGCGAGTTTGAAGGTGTTGGCGAAGAGGGCCTGAAATGGTTGTTCGATGCCAAGCGTGCCACCGGACTAATGACCACGGTTGAGGTAGCCGAACCTTCTCATGTTGAGCTGGCCTTAAAATATGGTGTTGATATTTTGTGGCTGGGAGCCCGAACGGTGGTCAACCCTTTTTCGGTTCAGGCCATCACCGAAGCCTTAAAAGGAACCCATGTCCCGGTGATGGTGAAAAATCCCGTGAGCCCTGACCTGAAACTTTGGATTGGTGCTATCGAGCGGGTTTATAACGCGGGCATCACCAAAATTATAGCCATCCATCGGGGATTTCACTATTTCAACAAATCACCCTTTCGAAATGCTCCCATGTGGGAAATTCCCATTGAGCTAAAGCGAATCATCCCCAACATCCCCATTGTTGTTGACCCCAGTCATATATGCGGACGCAGAAGCCTGTTGCAGGAGATTGCTCAAAAAGCGCTGGATTTGGAGATGGACGGCCTTATGATTGAAAGCCACATCAATCCGGCCAACGCCAAAACCGATGCCGCACAGCAAGTAAACCCCGAAGGCCTCAAAAACCTGCTAGATGCTCTTGTCGTTCGCGAGCGGCAGGGCAACCCGGAGTTTCAAAACAAACTGGAAGAACTCCGTACCGAAATTGATAAACTGGATGGCGAAATGCTGGAAATTTTAGCAAAGCGGATGGAAATCATCAACGAAATTGGCGATTACAAAATTGAAAACGACATCACCATCCTTCAAATGAAACGATGGGCCGGTATCATCGAAGACCGTCTCTCCATAGGAACTAACCTGGGACTTGGTAAAGAGTTTTTGCTAAATCTTTTAAAACTCATCCACACCGAATCGATTAAAAAGCAGGAGGAGCGTTTTAAAAAAAATCCGGAACGCTAACAATAGAGAACCTTGTTCCCCCTTTCGCAACTTTGCTTACCTTTGCCGCAAATTATTAAGAGGTGTTAAAAGGAAAGAATAAATATCCGCTGGAGAAAAAACGGCAACCTAAAAAATACCGGTTAATTATTACCAATGACCAGACTTTTGAAGAAAAGTTCTCTTTCTCCATCTCACGGTTAAATGCCGCCATTATTTTTGTCAGCCTGACCATCATCACCTTTTTTATCACCTTCCTTATCATTTTATTTACACCCCTTAAGGAGTATATTCCGGGGCACGAAAGACAAACCTCGTTGCGCGAAATTTATCGCCTGAATAACCGCGTTGACTCGCTTTTACTGGATCAGAAACAGAAAAACCTCTACCTCGAAAATCTTCGCAGGATACTTAATAACGAAGATACCATTCCGGATTTTCCGGTTGACACAACTTCTGAAATTAACTACGACACCATTCAATTGCGAAGCTCAAACGAAGATAGCATTTTCAGAGCTGAATTTGAAAACGAACAGATGTTTAATCTCTATTTCAACGAAGGCAAACCCGTATCGACCATGGTTGGAAAGGTTCCTACCATCCGGGATTTTAACTTTTTTACGCCGCTAGCGGGAGTGATAACCTCTCATTTCAACATCACCAACAGCCATTACGGAGTCGATGTTGCCTCTACCAACAACGAAGCCATCAAAGCAACACTTTCGGGTATCGTGATTCTATCCGATTGGACCATCGAAACAGGAAACATTTTGGTAATACAACATCCTGCCAACATCGTTTCGGTGTACAAACACTGTTCAGCGTTGCTGGTAAAAGAGGGCGATCCGGTTAATGCCGGCGATCCCATCGCCATTGCCGGCGAATCAGGCAAACAACAAACCGGTCCCCATCTTCATTTCGAACTCTGGTACAACAGCACACCCGTTAACCCGGAGAAATACATTTTATTTGAATAGATTACCATTTTGAAAAAACGAATAGCCATATTAGGTTCTACCGGATCCATCGGTAAACAAGCTTTGGAAGTGATGGATACTTTCCCCGATCATTTTGAGGTGGAGGTTCTCACAGCTTACAAAAACCATGAGTTGCTTGTTGAACAGGCGCTGAAATACAATCCCAACGTGGTGGTTATTGGTAACGACAAGTATTATGAAGAGGTATCGGAAGCCCTTGAAAACAGCGATACAAAAGTTTATGCCGGAGAGGATGCCATCGAACAAATTACCTCTATGGATACCATCGATATGATTTTGATGGCCATTGTCGGCTTTGAAGGCCTAAAGCCCACGCTTTCGGCACTGGAAAACAAAAAGCCGGTGGCATTAGCCAACAAAGAGTGTTTGGTAATTGCCGGCGACCTCATCACCAAAGCTGCCCTTGAAAATCACACGCCCATCATTCCTGTTGATTCGGAACATTCGGCTATTTTCCAGTGTTTGATGGGTGAAGGAAATAATCCGATTGAAAAAATAGTGTTAACAGCCTCCGGCGGACCTTTCAGGGAGACATCAACCGAGGGTTTAAACAACGTTACACCCTTTGGCGCTTTAAACCACCCCAACTGGAAAATGGGTAACAAGGTTACTGTTGACTCGGCCACCCTTATGAACAAAGGGCTGGAAGTGATGGAAGCCAAATGGCTGTTCGGATTGCAGCCTGACCAAATCGAGGTGGTTATACATCCTCAATCCATCGTCCACTCGCTGGTGTACTTTACCGATGGCAATGTAAAAGCGCAGCTGGGGCCACCCGATATGAGGCTCCCCATTCAGTTTGCGCTTTCGTATCCCGACAGGTTGACCAATCGTTTTCCCAGGCTGGATTTGTTAAAAATCCATAACCTCACTTTTGAAGTCCCTGATGTGAAAAAATTTCGTAATCTTGCACTCGCTTTCAAGGCTCTTGAAAAAGGTGGCAATACACCTGCCATTTTAAATGCTGCCAACGAAATAGCCGTGGAGGCATTTCTTGATAACCGGCTCGAGTTTTCACAAATTCCAGTGGTTGTTGAGCAATGCATGGACGAGGTTGAATTTATCAATAACCCCGTTTTGAACGACTACTTTCAAACCACCGATCTCACGCGCCGGAAAGCCAAAAAAATAATAGAAAACAACAGTAAGAAATAATGAGCATAGGAGTAATACTGATAAAAGTCGCACAGCTGATACTCAGCCTTTCCATTTTAGTTATCATCCACGAATTTGGTCATTTTGCCGCCGCAAAAATATTTAAAACCAAAGTTGAAAAGTTTTATCTCTTTTTCAATCCCTGGTTTTCGCTTTTCAAATTCAATTACAGAGGTACCGAATATGGTATCGGCTGGCTTCCTTTAGGAGGCTATGTTAAAATTGCCGGTATGATTGATGAGTCGATGGACAAAGAGCAGATGAAGCTGCCGGCACAACCCTGGGAATTTAGAGCCAAACCGGCCTGGCAACGTCTTATCATCATGCTGGGAGGCGTTTTTATGAATGTTGTACTGGCCATTGCCATTTACATCGGTTTGTTTGTTCACTACGGCGAAGAGTACCTTCCCACACAAGAAGCTAATAAATATGGCATTAGTGCAGATAGTGTAGCCATAGAAATGGGATTTAAAAACGGTGATAAAATTATCTCTATCGACGGGAAATATGTAGAAAATTTTCAAAAAATTCCTGCCGAAATTATTTTAAATGAAGCCCATTATGCCCGTGTGGTAAGAAACGATGACACCGTGGACATTCAGTTTCCTGCCGGAAGCTTAAACAAGCTCATCAGCCAAAAAACACCCTTTATTTCAGTCAGGATTCCTTTTATAGCAAAAGATTTCACCAAAAACTCTGCTGCTAAAGCGGGAGGCATGGAAAAGGGAGATACTATTTTAGGCCTCAACGGCCTCGATTTAAAATATTTTATGGAGTTCAGAAATGAAATCCAGAAGCACAAAGATCAGGATATTGTGGTTGCCGTGAAACGCGGAAACGACACCCTGGCACTGGCCATGCATGTTCCCAAAGAGGGCTTAATAGGTGTCTTTCCACAAAGTGACCTGCAACAATTTTTTACCCTGCATAAAAAAGACTACACGTTGGGCGAAGCCATTCCTGCCGGTTTTGAACAAACCTGGCGTGGAATTGGTAATTACCTGAAACAGTTGAAACTCCTCTTTTCACCCGAAGTAAAAGCTTATGAAAGTGTGGGAGGATTTATCACCATTGGCAACATTTTTCCTGCCGAATGGCATTGGGAAAGCTTTTGGCGACTGACAGCCTTTTTATCTATCATGTTGGCCATCTTAAATGTATTACCTATCCCGGCACTGGATGGTGGTCATGTACTGTTTTTACTCTACGAAATTGTTACACGCCGTAAACCCAGCGATAAGTTTTTGGAATACGCTCAAATTACCGGCATGATTTTACTGTTCGGGTTGCTTATACTTGCCAATGGAAACGATATCATCAAACTGTTTAGGTAAGTAAAAATCATTTTATAGAAATGTCTCTGACACATACTCTTTAGCACGATGAAAAGGTTAATACTTTTTATTTTAGTACTGCTTTTAAGCAAAATAACATTTGCCCAACCCCCGGCAGGTTATTACAATAGTGCTTCAGGATTAAGTGGTTATCAATTAAAAACAGCCTTATACAACATTATTAAAGACCATAACGATCAAGGGTACACTGCTCTGTGGAGTTTTTATGAATATGGCGACACGTTACCACAAGCCTTAACGAACAGCGGAGTTTCAAGTGATATTATCTGGGACATCTATTCTTACAACCCTGATGGTGCCAATCCTTACGAATATGTTGCCGGCAGTAATCAATGCGGTACCTATAGCGGTGAAGGTTCTTGCTATAATCGTGAACATACTTTTCCGCAAAGCTGGTTTAACAAAGCATCACCCATGAAAAACGATGTAGTACAAGTACTCCCTACCGACGGGTTTGTGAACAACAAACGCAGTAACTATCCCTACTCGGAAGTAAATGCAAGCTGGACTTCTCAAAACGGCAGCAAACTAGGTACCAGCAATGTTGCCGGATTTTCCGGAACGGCTTTTGAGCCCATCGATGAATTTAAAGGCGATCTGGCACGTATCTATTTTTATATGGCAACAAGATACGAAAATGTTATTGCCGGCTGGCAAAGCAATGCCAATGCCGATGATGTGCTTGACGGAACCAGCGATCATGTTTACGATGACTGGTTTCTGGATTTAATGATGCAATGGCACGAACAAGACCCCGTTTCGCAAAAAGAACTCGACAGAAACAACGATATCTACGACTTTCAAAACAACCGAAACCCGTTTGTTGACCATCCCGAATATGCCGAATCCATTTGGGGATACGATACCATTAAAGCGGAACCTTCCAACCATGTTGCTAACTTTTCAACAAGCGCGGTAACCGATAGTACCATTGCGCTTACCTGGAACGACAACGACGGTGCCGTTGTAGCCGACTATTATTTGGTAATGATAAATACTACGGGTATTTTTACGGCTCCTGTTGATTCTGTCCCCCAAAATGACGACACAGACTTATCTGACAATGAGGGTGAAGTTAATATTAACCATGGCAGCCAAGCATACACCTGGGAAAGATTGGATACCGCTACCATCTATTATTTTACCATCTATCCGTACACCAATTCCGGCTCAAACGTTAACTATAAAACCGACGGTTCGGTACCTGCAACGCAAGATACTACCTCTGCAACACAAAGTTCAGGAAATAACGGAAATAGTGACTCCACTTATGCTTTAATAATTTCTGAAATTGCCGACCCGGGCGACAACACAGGGGGGCGTTTTGTTGAGCTTTACAACAGGAGTAACTACGATATTGACTTTTCCGGTCAAACCTGGTATCTCTCAAGGCAGGCCAATGCCGGTTCGTGGGGCGACATTTTGCTGACCGGAGTATTAAAAGCCGACTCTACAATGGTCATTGGTAATAGTTCTTCAAATTTTAATGCAGCTTACGGTTTCAACCCTGATATTGTAAACGGCTCCATTTCAGGCAACGGAAACGATGGCTATTTTTTATTTAAAGATGGAGACCATTCAACAGGCACACTGGTAGATGCCTACGGAGAAATTGATGTTAACGGAACAGGAACAGCCTGGGAATATGAAGACAGCAAAGCGGTGAGGTTGTACACCGTTGACAGTGCCTCGGCAACCTGGAATGCTTCGGAATGGAAAATCGAAAGTGCTGATGTAGCCGACATGACACCCAAATGGCATCATAAAACCTACTACTGGACAGGAGCTGTTTCAACCGATTGGTTCAATATAAACAACTGGCAGGTAAACAGTACCACACCAGATTATTTTTATGATGCCGGTAGTTATTTGATTATCAATTCGGCAGGCAATAACCCCACCCTCTCCTCATCCGACACTATTTTTTGTACTAAGTTGAAGGCAGATAGCAATGCTGTATTGACTATCGGTGCAGGTGTGTTGAAAGTTGGAAAATAATAATTATCCGTTAACTAAAAGTATATTTAAGTTGATCTACGCACTCGCTAATTAAATGGAGGTTTTATTAAAAAACATCCGGTGAAAGCCTCTTCCCATATCCATAGCACTTAACGGAAAAACATTACTTTTGTCGCGCAAGCAAGGCATTTATGATTAAATATATTTTACCATTAGCTTTGGCTTTTGTTGTTGTTACAACAAAGGCCCAGATACCTTCAGGTTATTACGATAACGCTACCGGGTTATCGGGTGAAGCACTGAAAGCGGCTCTTCATGATATCATTAAAGGCCATCATGAACTCAGCTACGATAGTGTTACCATTGCTTTACGGGTTACCGATCAGGATACTGCTGATACGAGCAAAGTTGTGTGTTTGTACACGGGTTGGACTTATGGAAAATATGACTTTGGCAACGGTTCAGAAGACTGGAATCGTGAGCATGTTTGGTCGAAATCACATGGTGACTTTGGAATAAGCCCACCGGCAGGCACCGATCTTCATCATTTACGTCCGGCTGATGCTTCGGTAAATTCGGCCAAAAACAATAGGGATTTTAACTGGGGCGTAACCCAATATATTGATGGTTCAGGCCCCACCGATTGTTACGAGGATACCGATGTTTGGGAACCTCGCGATGAAGTAAAGGGCGACGTTGCCCGAATGATTTTTTATATGGCAACACGCTATGAAGGCGATAACGGGGAAATTGATTTGGAAATAATCGACTCGGTGAACACCTCTCCCAATAAGGAACCGCTTTATGGTAAACTTTCCACCCTCCTTATTTGGAATCAAAACGATCCGGTTGATTCGTGGGAACAAAAAAGAAACGATTCCATCTACTATCTTTACCAACACAACCGGAACCCCTTTATCGACCATCCCGAGTACGTTGATTCAATTTGGGGGTCGGGAGTAGAGCCCGAACCGTCCAATCATGTTACTAATTTTATCGTTGCTGCCACCACCAGCTCGTCAATTACACTTACCTGGAATAACAACGATGGAGCTGTTACTGCTCAAAACTACCTCCTTTTAATAAACGAAACAGGCGTTTTTACACCCCCGTCCGACAGCACTGAATACCCTAACGATACCGACCTGTCGGATGGTGAAGGAACCTACAATGTTGCGCACAACGCCCAAACTTTTACCTGGAACAATTTACCGGCCGGAACTTTATTTTATTTTACCATTTACCCGTACAACAACATGGGAAACAATATAAATTACAAAACCGACAGTATTGTTCCTCAAACCGGCGATTCAACCGACCTCTTACTCAATTCACCGGTGTTAATTATCTCAGAAGTTACCCATCCCTCAAACAAAGCCACTGCAAAATATGTTGAAATCACCAACATTGGCGAAGCCGATATGGACTTTTCAACAGAAGATTGGTACCTGTCGATTCAATCCAATGGAGGCTCTACCTGGAGAGACGTCCCATTAACAGGTTTTCTTAAAGCTGATTCTTCGATGACCCTGGCTTACAGCGACTCTATTTTCAATGCCTATTACAATAAACATCCCGATATTGCCAGTGGAAACATCACCGGAAACGGAAACGATGGATACTTTTTGTTTTCGGGAGGCAACCACAGTACGGGAACATTAACAGACGCGTATGGTGTAATTGACCAGGACGGAACCGGCACAAACTGGCAATACAGCAATTCAAGAGCCTATCGAATATACTCTGTTGTTGCACCTGATACGGTTTGGAACGCTGATGAATGGGTAATTGTTAATGCCACCACTTCGGATATGACGCCCGGCTGGCACTGTCGAACTTTATTGTGGAACGGCTCGGTATCTTCGGAGGTAAATAACAAAAACAATTGGGAAGAGTCAGACGGTTCTCAAGCTCATTATACGCCTGATGCCGGGTGCAAGTTAATCATTACAACTAACGGGAACTCACCGGTTATTTCAGCAAACAGCCTGTTTTCAACCATCGAGATTCAACCGGGAGCCTCTCTTACCATTAGCAACAGCGCCACTTTAAATATTATGGGAAAATAAATGTGAATCCCGTTACCCGCTACTCTATTCTTATCTCTGTTTTTGGCACTCTGCCGTTAGCCTCAAACTGCAATAAAAAAACAGGAGTCTGCACATCGGCAAACCCCTGTTTCATAAGACATATCCCCTCTTAAAAAGATTGTCTCTTATACTAACCCAACTTAGCCTTTAAGAACTCGCGATTCATACGGGCAATGTTGGCTACTGAAATCTCTTTTGGACATTCAGCTTCACAAGCATAGGTGTTGGTACAGTTACCAAAGCCAAGCTCATCCATTTTAGCCACCATATTTTCCACACGTTCTTTGGCTTCAATTTTACCTTGAGGCAACAAGGCGAATTGCGAAACCTTAGCCGAAACAAACAACATGGCGGAGGCATTTTTACATGCTGCCACGCAAGCGCCACAGCCGATACAGGCAGCTGCATCCATGGCCAGCTCGGCATCTTCTCTGTTGACAGGTATATTGTTAGCATCGGGAACTCCACCCGTGGTAACTGAAATATATCCTCCCGACTGAATAATTTCATCAAAAGCCGAGCGGTCAACAATAAGGTCTTTTACAACCGGGAACGGTTTGGCGCGCCAAGGTTCAATAACGATGGTCTCCCCGTCTTTAAATTTACGCATGTGTAACTGACAGGTTGTGGTAGCAGCTTCGGGGCCGTGTGGGTGGCCATTGATATACAAGCTGCACATACCGCAGATACCTTCGCGGCAATCGTGGTCGAAAGCCACCGGACGTTCTCCTTTTTCAATAAGCTCATCGTTTAAGATGTCGATCATTTCCAAAAAAGAGGCGTCGGTTGATATATTATGAACGTCGTAATCTTCAAACTGGCCTTTATCTGTTGGAGAAGCCTGACGCCATATTTTTAATTTTAAATCCATTGTTCTGTTCTTTAATGTTATAAAATTGATTTTTCCTCAATTAGGCTGTTTTATAGTTACGAGTTTTCACTTCAATGTTTTCGTAAATTAACGGCTCTTTATTGAGAACAGGTTCTTTATCGTCGCCGGCGTATTCCCATGCAGCCACATACATAAAGTCCTTATCATTACGTTTAGCCTCTCCTTCAGGAGTTTGATGTTCTTCACGGAAGTGGCCTCCGGCCGACTCTTCACGATGTAAAGCATCGCGGGCAAGCAGTTCACCTAATTCCAGGAAGTCGGCAAGGCGTAATGCTTTTTCCAGTTCAATGTTAATACCCTCTTTTGTTCCGGGAACTTTAACATTGCTCCAAAACTCCTTACGCAAATCCTGAATCATTTTTATACCTTCTTCCAGTCCTTGTTTGTTACGTGCCATTCCGGCATGATCCCACATGATATGTCCCAAACGTTTATGGATAGAATCTACTGTTTCGGTTCCGTTAATTGACAATAATTTATCAATACGTTCCTGGACTTCTTTTTCAGCTTGTTCAAACTCCGGGGAGTCTGTTCCAAAGCGATCTACTGTAATTTGATCTGCCAGATAATTCTGCATGGTGTAGGGCAATACGAAATAGCCATCTGACAATCCTTGCATCAAGGCGGAAGCACCCAATCGGTTTGCACCGTGATCGGAGAAGTTGGCTTCGCCACCAACAAACAATCCGGGGATATTGCTCTGCAATTCATAATCTACCCAAAGTCCGCCCATGGTATAGTGGATGGCAGGATAAATCATCATGGGTGTTTCGTAAGGGTTATCATCGGTAATACGTTCGTACATATCAAAAAGGTTCCCATAGCGGGCTTTGATAACATCTTTACCCAGACGTTCGATGGCATCTTTAAAGTCAAGGAATACGGCTAGGCCGGTTCCTACGCCGTAACCGGCATCGCAACGCTCTTTAGCGGCACGCGAAGCCACATCGCGAGGAACGAGGTTTCCAAAAGCAGGGTATCTTCTTTCCAGGTAGTAATCGCGGTCTTCTTCCGGAATATCGCGCGGACGAATCTCTTTTTTCCTGATTTTTTCAGCATCTTCTTTTTTCCCGGGAACCCAAATACGGCCATCGTTACGTAAACTTTCACTCATCAAGGTAAGTTTCGACTGATAATCGCCGTGTACCGGAATACAAGTTGGGTGAATCTGAACATAACAGGGATTGGCAAAATAGGCACCCCGTTTATAGGCGCGCCAGGCAGCACTACCGTTGGAAGTCATGGCATTGGTAGAAAGGAAAAATAAGTTTCCGTATCCACCTGATGCAATCAAAACAGCATGAGCACTGTGACGCTCTATTTCGCCTGTAAACAAGTTTCTGACAATGATTCCGCGTGCGCGGCCATCTTTCATCACAACGAGGTCAACCATTTCGCGGCGGGTATACAATTTTACCGACCCTTTTTTAATTTCTTTACTTAAAGCACCGTAAGCACCCAATAACAGCTGCTGTCCGGTTTGACCCCGTGCATAAAACGTCCTGGAAACCTGTGCTCCACCAAAAGAGCGGTTGGCTAAGGTTCCGACATACTCTCGGGCAAAAGGAACACCCTGAGCTACACATTGGTCAATAATATTATTGCTCACTTCGGCCAGACGATAGGTGTTGGCTTCACGGCCGCGATAATCGCCGCCTTTTACGGTATCATAAAACAAACGATAAACGGTATCGCCATCGTTGGGATAATTTTTAGCAGCATTGATACCACCCTGTGCAGCAATACTGTGCGCACGACGGGGGCTGTCCTGAATGCAGAATACTTTTACATTAAAGCCCATTTCGCCCAAACTGGCAGCAGCAGCACCACCGGCAAGGCCGGTACCAACCACGATAATATCCAGTTTGCGTTTGTTGGCAGGATTTACAAGCTTTTGATGTTCTTTATAATGAGTCCACTTTTGGGCCAACGGGCCTTCAGGAATCTTTGAATCTATTTTAGTCATAACGTTATATGATTTTAATATTATCGAAAATAAATTACCAGTGGAATAATCACAAAGCCAATGGTTACAACGATGGCATAAGCGCGGCTTAAACCTTTAATGAAGCCCCAGTATGTAGGGTGGTTCCATCCAAGAGACTGAAAAGCCGATTGGAAGGCGTGATCGAGGTGAAACCCCATCAGTAAAAACATAATAACATAAAAGACAACATAGCCGCCGTTATGAAACAAATCAATTACCAACTGACCCATATCCTCTTTTCCTCCCACTTCGGGAATGCCGTTTCCTACCCAGCCCATCTTTACAAAGAAAAAGTTACCAAGATGGATGGCAAGGAAAATAAAAATAATGATTCCGGTGTAAATCATGTACTTTGAAAAAGGTGACTGTTCCATCCAGGCTCTTTTTTTATAACCTTTAGGACGTGAAGCCCAGTTTTGGATTTGTAGGATTATTCCATAAAGAATGTGAATGGCAAATCCTGCAAACAGCACCCACTGAAATACCTGTATTAAAGGATTGGTTCCCATAAAATGAGCTCCTTCATTAAACAGGTCTTTGTCGAAGAGCAAAAACGTATTAAGGGTGAGATGCACCAATAAAAACGTCAGTAAAAACAGCCCCATCAACGACATAATAATCTTCTTCGTAATGGAAGAGTAAAAATGTGAACTACTCATAACTTAAGTGTTTTACCTATTATTTTAAATTAACTTTTCCTTAATCCTTAAGGATTTACAAATATAGAAAAGTAACGTTTGCAGAAAGGGGATAATGTTAATTTAAAACAATTATAGAAAGTATCGAAAAAACACTATAAATCAATAAGCGCCACGCTTTTGATGATATCTCGTTAATAAGAATATCTTCTAAATAGATGGCTAAGCCAGCTTATCGTAAGCTTGTCTGATATTTTCGGCAATCGATTCAAACTCTTCGGCTTCCAGTTTAAGTTTAGGCTGTTTAAAATCCATATCGTAAATGGTGTTAATAGGGATAAGGTGAATGTGCGCATGAGGTACTTCAAGCCCAATTACTGTTAAACCGATTCGTTTGCAGGGGGTAACCTTTTCGATGGCCAGGGCTACTTTTTTGGCAAACGCAAACAAACCTCTATAAAGGTCGTCGTCGATATTAAAAATATAATCGATCTCTTTTTTAGGAATCACCAGCGTGTGCCCTTTTGCCAGAGGGTTAATGTCGAGAAATGCATAATAATTCTCATTTTCGGCAATTTTATACGAGGGGATGTCGCCGTTTACTATTTTTGTAAAAATGGATGCCATACTATTTTTGTTTTGGTTTCGTTTATGCAAAGTTCAATAAAAAAAGTGTTCCATTTATATTTTACCTATTTTTATCCGGATGAATAAAGAAGTATATTTTCACCTTGGGCTTGGCAAAACAGGCTCCACCTATATGCAATACAGGGTTTTTCCAAAATTTAAAGGCGTATATTACATACAACGAACAAAATATAAACGCTGTTTTGATATTATTAAAAACACAAACCATAAAAAATACTTTGTCTCCAACGAGTTTGACAGGCAATTTCCCCACGAGTTAAATCGTATTGCCAATGAATTTCCCTCAGCCAAGGTAATTATTGTTTTACGAAGGCATGACAGCTGGCTGGCTTCTCAATACAGAAGATGGATAAAAAATGGATACTCGAAATCGTTTCAGGAGTTTATTGACCTGGAAAACGACAAGGGTGAATGGAAACAATCGGAAGCCTTATTCTATCCCTATATTGAAATGATTATTGAAAAATTACACAGCAAACCTCTTGTGCTGCTGTACGACGACATCGTAACCGACCCAATTAACACGTTCCGAAAAATTGCCGATTTTATGGGAGCAACCTTTAACCCGACTACTATTTCACTAAAGCGAAAGCATTCGTCGTATAGTAAAAAACAACTTCTTTTCAGGAGATCATGGAATAAAAAGGTTCCTGCCGATATTAAACTAAGCAACTATAAATTAATTGCGTTTTTTCAAAAATTACTATTCATAAAAGCTGTACGTTATGGCTCACTCTATTTGGCAAAAATAGTGCCCCTGTCGATGGTCTCTAACGAAGAGTTAACCCCTAAAGAGTATCTTCATGAGATTAGAGAGTTTTACCGGGCTGACTGGGAAAAATGTGTGGCTTTTGCAAAAAGCATAAACCGAATAAATCAAGATTAACGCAAACAACAGCCAACCTGCCGTATTGAAAACAGCTCATAATGAATCATCATCATGAGCTGTTTTAATATTACAAAAGGAATAAATAATTATCGGGAGACTTCAATAACTTCAAAAGGAATAATTCCGGCAGGCACCTCTATTTCCACTTTATCCCCCACCTTTTTTCCTAAAAGGCCTTTAGCAATAGGGGAATCAACAGATATTTTGCTTTTTTTCAGGTCTGCCTCCTTTTCGGGAACCAATGTATAAATCATGGTTGCACCATTCTTTAGGTTCTTGATTTTTACGGTAGACAGGATTAGGACTTTCGAGCTATCCATTTTAGACTCATCAATAATTCGGGCGCTGCTCACTATTTCCTGAAGTTTGGAAATTTTTAGTTCAAGCATTCCTTGTGCTTCTTTGGCAGCGTCGTATTCTGCATTTTCAGAAAGATCGCCTTTATCGCGAGCTTCAGCAATTTGAGCTGAGATAGAGGGGCGTTCCACCCTGATTAAATGATCCAGTTCGTCCTTTAGTTTCTGCAATCCTTCTTCAGTATAATATCTGGATGCTGACATAGTACAATATTTTTTATAATGTTGATTAATAAAAGATAAAAAAGACCCTTAACAGTTAATTAAGGGTCTCTTTGAATTTGCAAAGATAATAAGATTTGTCTTGTCGACAATATTTTTTAGAAATTCAGAATAATACCTATTGTATGATTTCCACTAAAGCTCACGGTTTCGCGATAGGAGTAATCGATTGAAAAATAGGAACCTTTCTCTTTGTTTAACGGAACCTGAACGGTTGCGCCAAGACTAAGCCCGCTACTTATATTGCTTCGATCGGCAGTGGTCATGCTGTCCCAGATTCCTTTTTCGTAAGTATAACCACCACGAATCATTACCCAGTCTTTCATACTAAATTCCACACCGGCGGCAATCTGGTCTTTTGTAAAAGAGTTTGATAAAAAGGTTACGGCAGGGGTAAGTCTTAACTCCTTTCCAAACAAAAGATCGTAGGATGCTCCAATGGTTAGCTGAGCGGGGATTTCAAATTCGTCCGAACGATGTTCTAATGTAAACTGGGTTTCTTGTCCCGGAATAAAAGCTCTGATGGATAAGCCATCGCCAGAAAACTTCATGGTTGGCCCGATGTTTTTCAGGGCTACACCAAAAGCGAACTGGTTGTTAGCACCCGTAACATACTGTATTCCGATATCAATGGCTACGCCAACGGCGGTATTATCCGACATGCTTTCCGAAATAATTTTAAACACGGCACCTGCACTAATACTGTTTGAAAACGATTTTGAATACGAGAGCGCAAAATTAATCAGGCTGGGGCTGTAGGTTCCGAGACCTCCATCCGGGTTATCCGTAGTGGTAACCTCAATATCACCAAAGTTCATGGACATCACCTGAAGTCCAAAAACGCCCGACTCGCTTACACGCTGAGCCAAACCAAAGGCGAAAATATTTGTTCCGGTACCTTTAAGCCATTGTGTATGGGCAAAATTGACCTGTGTTTTATGGGTAAAGGCCAAGCCTCCCACGTTTCCCCACATGGCTTCAAGCCCATGGACCCGTGCCATGTTGGCAGATCCCCACCCGGAGCTTCGTGCCCAGGGGTTTATCAGTAACTCTGAAGCACCTGCCTGACCAGACCGGTCTTTGTTTCCTGCCCGGAGGAACTGTGGTGTAAACGCTACTCCAATTAATAATAGTGCTAAATATTTATAAAGAGTTTTCATAATCCTAACGGTTTATTCTTGTTCCAATTGATATTCATTTTTTTTAGAAAGTATTCAGGTCAGGTACACGTTGCGAGCAGAACCATTTAACGACGTGTTCACCCTCGGGTGATTCAACATGAACATAATAGATTCCTCCTGAAATAGGCACCCCTGCAAAGTTTTTTAAATCCCACTCCAGTGCTGTAACCGGGTCATCTTTGGTTAGCTGTCTTACTTTAACACCAGAGACATTGTAAATAGTGATGGTACATTTTCTGGGCAGGTTAGTAATTTTAACCCGGGTATCCAATGCATTGTGTTCATAAGCCGAGTATGCATAATAGGGATTAGGTACCACACGAATCTCATCAAGATCGGAAACAAGTTTAACGGGGTTGTTGTATTCGGTACTAATACCTTTTGTAGTAAACTCGTAAATCGGATATTGATTATTTACATCCATTCCCGGATAAACTGTATCCAGCGCCACCTCTGTATAACCCCTGCGATAAGGAGTAGCAATACGTATTTTCACGGTTGCTTCATTGCTTAACCACTCCTGACCCTTGGTAGCCATGGGCATGCCAACATACATTATCTGAGAGTAAAAGTTCGAAATCAAGATGTTGAAGGGGTCTGAAATCAAGGTGTCAATAACCGTATGAGCGTATTTACCGGCATCATAGGCAGGTGAGTTAAACTCAGCATAAATACCTAACTGATCAAAAACCGAACTATTATGTTTCATTATATAAACGTAGTGCTTTCCACCCAATACCGGTATCCGGTTATAACCTGTTCCGCTAAATATATTATCATCGTAATACTGAATCGTTTGATCAGGATCTTTTTCGGTTGGGTTAAACAACATATCGCGGCCATTGAACGCTCCTAAGTATGAATCCTCGCTAAACATAATATTCAGCCGTTCACCCGTTTCTATATTGATAGCGTATCCGGGGAACCATCCCATTCCATGATCGCTAATGTAATTAGGATCGTTGGGGTTATCGCTGGGGCCTGAACCCGGTGTGGCATAATTTCCATCTTTATCAACGGAAGGAGCCCGACGTAGCCCAAATTGAGGGGCATGGCCTTCTGACAGTAGCGAATCAAAGCTCATTTCGATAACAGGACAGCGCGACCATTTTGATTTATCGGGGGTAAATACAATATCAACACTGGCCAAGTCATCCATACCGCAATATATTTTTGAAGAGCCATTGAAAGCAGGTCCCACCCTTGACTGAACCACTCCACTTCCAATGAGTGAATTGTTTCCATAGGTTGTTAAAGCATAGGGAGCCCAGGTTCCATTGGCAATTTTTTCATACGCTTCGGACGGGTCCCAAGGATTAGGTGGCTTCGTTTGCATACCCCAGTCGTCATCGTTTGCCGCTTCCTGACTTTGATAGGTACCTGCACGAATCCAGTCTAAAACATAACCAGGCACATCTTCATCTTCCACGCCGCTTAACCATATACGAGAGCTGTCTTGATAAACAACAGAAGAACTTATCAACCCGTTGTTATCAGCAAGAACAACTTTTACAGCTCTCATATTATTATCAACAGAAACTTTACCAACATCGATAGGACCGGGTTGATAAGGCTGTGTCATTTGTACCGAAAGACCTAAATCGTAAAAGAGTTGTTCGTTGTCCATAATGATGGTTGTGTCGGCAGTATAAATTTGGCCGGTAGCTTTATCTTTAATATGCCACTTGGAAACCAATTTTGAGGTAGTATCACCTACCAAACCTACAACATCGCTGACGTCATAAATTTTTACCCGCTCCAGTGAGTCAAGCCAAAGCTCAAAATCACCATCCTTCACGCCAAGCGGATTAATCACTTTAACGTTAACCGGTCCTGCATTTACTTTGTAAGTAGGATGATAAACCATGGGATAGTCAGGACCACCAAAAACATTGGTTTCGCTGGCAGGCGGTTTACTTAAAATTTCATCAACCGTTTCATCGGAAAGTTCCAGGGTCATACCGCCGTTGCCATAACCGGCAATTCGTGTAATTTCCGGACGGGTTCCATAATCACCATTAATAACCGTACCATTTACGGTACGATGTGGCATGGCTGAATACAATTTTATATTCTTACGACCTGACAGGTATGGTTTTTTCTGCCCGTACAGTCCATTTTCAACATTGGGATCTTCGTTGTATTCCATGTAATTATTGTAGGCGTAGGCGATGGCAGTATAGTAATAAACTTTATTGTTAACCAGCCGGACATCACCTGAAGCAAAAGCATCCTGAGTAATTTCGAATGAGTGTGAAATACCGTTATCTCCACCTTTTACCTCAATCACCGGTACATTTCCACCAATAGCTTCATCGAAATTATAATTCACTAATTTGGTAACACCATTTCTCAAGTCAAACTCAGCTACTAATCTCATTAGGTCAGGATCGTGAATACTCTCGATGGTAACCTCATCGTTTTTAAGCTGGAAAATCTGATATCCTTCAAAACGGTAAATTGAATCGCTTCGTTTGGTATTATCCAACGGAAAGGGTTGAATGATGTTAGGATCGAACTCGGCGTATTTTTCCTGATAATTATTGGATGATTTTGAATTGGAGATATAAAATACAAATTTTCGGTCAAGTTCTGAAACGGTAAGGTCAGGAGCGGTAGGTCCATCAATAACTTTAAAACAGTTATCGAAAAGAGCCTGGCATTTATCATCCACTACCCGTAACAATTCAACAGATGCCCAGGCACCTCCGGAAGTAGCACGAGCCCATGGAATACCAACTGTAATGTAGTTAACCGCACCCGGTTTTAAGGTAAAAGGGCCTGCTGATTGCATAAATCTTCTATCGCCCGGAGGGTTAGGTGAGCCGTTATTTCCTGTTTGCTCTGTCCAATAAAAACCATTTGTACCAAAACCACCGTTAGGCGGCTGGCCTCCGGTACCCCAGTTACAGGGGTCAGAATCGCCTGGAAACATAAAGTCACATTCGGGGCCTACGGTTCCCTGGCCGGTAATGTAAGCGGTTCCGCCATAATACATTCTGGTACCATCTTTCCATATACCACGCAACATATTATAATATTCAGGGGCAATACTCGGGTCGCTTTGAGCAGGATTACCACCATTGTTATGGTAAACAAAGCGGCGCATTCCAAAACGTTCGTCATCCACAATTCCATTACCAAAATTGACTCCGTTAATGCTTTCATCACAACGCTGTTTAGCAATAATGTGTCCGTTGGCATCTAAAACCGAATCGTATTTAGGGTTATCAATTCCATCAGGATCCATATAAGGTCCCTGGAAGAAGTCAACACCAACGGCAGGTGGTTGATCACCATAGGCTTCAACATCGCCGTTACCATCGATATCTTTTCCATTGTAACAATAACCCAATCCTCTTGCCACATCACATCCCACAAAGTCATCATAGGCGTAACCAAGGTCAGTATCAACCCAGGGAGAAAAATAGGTATTGGTAAGCTCAAAAGTAGAACGGTTAATAATTTCGTAACTATAAAAGGTCATGTTATTAATTACAT